>JALVJU010000030.1 GCA_027034005.1 Marinilabiliaceae bacterium | reverse complement strand
GAAATGGGACGAGATGCAGAGGATAGTTACAAGTTATAAAGTGTAAAGTGCATAAAGTTAGAAAGTAGAAAGTCCTTAAAGTTAAAAAGTTGTAAGGGGAGGGGTGTATAGAGAATAGACTCTACGCTTTTATGCCTATACGATATAATCATAAATATAATGAAAACACTGGAAGTTCCGTTTTTGAATGTTGCCGGGAAAAACCTTCTGGATATCTCAGGAGTGCTGGATAAGCTTGAAATAAATGAGGTTGGAGTTGTAAACTGGCCGGATTATCCCTACAGGCCGGATGTGAAATTTAAGATGGGCTGGGATGCTGACAACCTGTACCTGAAATTCATGGTAAATGAAAAGTCGGTGCGGGCGGTGAACAGCGAACCTAACAGTCCTGTTTGGGAGGACAGTTGTTGTGAGTTCTTCTGTGATTTCGATGATAAAGGTTACTACAATCTTGAAACAAACTGTATAGGGACACAACTGCTTGGTTACGGTGAGAAGATGGACGACAGGGAACTAGCTGCCAAGAGCAGGACAAGGGCCGATGCGGCTGTTATAAATAAAATAAAAAAATCATCAACTCTCGGAACCGGGACTTTTGATGTGAAAACCGGCGATTTCAGTTATGAACTAATAATGCAGATACCGGTGGAGGCTTTTCACAAGCATCATCTTAGGTTTGAAAAAGGAATGACCTTTAAAGCAAACTTTTATAAGTGCGGGGACAAGACTGCCAAGATGCACTTTTTAAGCTGGAACCCGATACATTCAGATACTCCTAATTTTCATCTTCCTGAGTTTTTCGGTAATGTAAAACTTGTGTGATCCGGAAAATTCTTTAATTTTCTACGATTAAATACAATCAATAAACCTGGTCATTATACTAAACCCTCAATTTTGGGCATTATAAAAAAAACTGAATTTACTTTTCCAAAAGAATCTGAACAGGCTGCTTTTGTATGAATAAAGCCTTTAAATCCACATTTGATGATTGATTTGAAACGACTAATGTCCCTAAACAGTTAATAGTTAAAAACACTTACTATATCATTAAAAAACATGACAAATGTCAATAATTTATTGGCATTTGTTGCTTTATATGAATTTTAAACTTACATTTATATAAAGTTTAAGTTCTTCTGAGTCTCTTTTTGTATGGAACATGAAATAAAATATATTGATGATAACAGCATACTCTTAAGGAAGGTCAGGGGAAAAGCTGAATTCTCCGATATATACTGCTCATGGAATGATATGATAAAGAAAGGTGAGTTAAAACCCGGAATAAAAGGCATCATAAATGATTTTCATAATGCAGAACTGATAATGAATATCGCTGACGTGAAAAAACTTATTAATTTGTTTGAAGAAAATGCAGAGATTTTTGGTGGGAAAAGGATAGCTGTGGTTGTTGATACCTATAAAAATATTGTATTTCCCATAGTGGGCCAGAAGTTTGCCTCAAAGATGGAAATCCGGCCGTTCAGTACATGCGATGCTGCTTACGACTGGGTTTCAGGCCTTATGCGATGATATTTTGACGGGGGTGTATTCATCTCTTGTGTATAAATATACGGTTTTTATCAAAAGAGAATATGATCATTTAAATTGAAATACTTTCTTTAATATCACAACAGGTATCTAGGTTGGGTACTTTAATATAAATTTGGTGGAAATAAATCTCAGATATATTGATGATGACAGGATCCTCGTGAGAGAGATTAAAGGTAAAGTTACTTTTATGGATATCTTTAATTCCTGGCAGCACCTCGTCAGAGACGGATGGTTTACCCCTTCTCTTACAGGTATCATCAATGATTTCAGGGAAATGGAGCTGGATGCCGAAGTGTCGGATGTTAAGGAAGTCGTTAAACTGATAGAAGGTAATTTTAATGTTTTTAAGGGGATTAGAATTGCTGTTGTTGTAGATTCTTACAAGAATATCGTATTTCCAATGATGGTGGAAAAGCTATCAAAAAAAGTTGAGATAAAACCATTTAGTACATTCGAGGCTGCACGGGACTGGGTTAGTGGTGCAATTGATTGAATGGTGTCTGTTTTTCCGGTTCAAATTCAATTGTTATTAAATACTCCCCGTCCACATTTGTTCCTTTTCGTGTTGCCGGCAGCCATTGCCAGTTTCGGGGAAATGATCGGGCAACCCGCATTACTTCACTGTCAAGAATGGGGTCAAGTTTTTCATACAGATACATACTCCATAATTCTCCGTTTTTCCCTACCTTAAGTGCAAGGATCACTTTTCCGCCTATATGTTTATCCTGTGCTTTCTCCGGATAATGAATGTTGTTGACTATGTACAGATAAGGAATTAACGGGCTTCCCAGGAAAAGACACGGGGTCATGTTTTTGAGATCTTCTTTTTCCCTGCCTGCAAGTTTTATTACTTTGCCTGAGTCAAAATCATATTCATATTCAAGTATGCCGTCGAGGGAGAAGAATTGCCACTTGCCGGCTTTTTTGTTGTTGATATAATTCCCGTTCTCTATTATCCTGTTTTTGTAGAATAATTTATAAGCTCCTTCTTTTTTTGATGTATCTCCGGCAAGGACAAAATATTCAGTAATAAAATTGCCATCATGTTTTATTACTCTTTTTGACTGTCCGTTTGTGTAAAAAGTCAGTAATAAAAAGGAAATTAATGAAAAAATATATTTATAATTGAAGCCTGTTTGCATATTTTATTTATTTACAAAATAATTATGGCCTTAAAGTTAACCGTTATAAGCATTATCATATTTATAATGAATATCCCGTTCGGATACTGGCGCAGCAATGTAAAGAAATTCTCGTTACAATGGTTTCTTGCCGTCCATGTTCCCATCCCTTTTATTGTTCTTTTACGAATATATTCTGATATAGGTTTTATATGGTATACGTATCCGGTGCTTGTAGGTTCGTTTTTTCTTGGTCAGCGTCTTGGAAGTACTTTCATGGCAACGATGAAGGTTCGCTGTGAATCTGTTTCAGCTTTTATTTTTTCCGATATCATAAGATGTATTCGACAAAAGTCGTTCAGATAATTCTTTACTGTCGTGAACCAGTTCATCGGCGCCTGAGTCAATAAGTATGTTGTCGTTCAATATCCCTGTGTTAACAGCGATTACATACAGTCCCGCACATTTTGCCGACCGGATCCCCAAAGGAGCATTTTCAACAACCATGCACTCTTCCTTGTCGAATCCTGACCTGTTGAGCGCTATCAGATAAGGTTCAGGATCGGGCTTGCCTTTCTTAACGTTATGCCCTGAAACTATCCTGTAGGGTATAATGCCGAAATCTTTTTTCAGTTTCTCGAGAAGTGTAGGCTGTTTCGATCCTGTTACGACCCAGCATTGGATATCCCTGCTTTCCAGTTCTTTCAGAAGTTTTTGCATTACTGGGAAAATTACGGGTTTGGGCATTTTAGCCATCAGCCTGGTTTTTTCATTGTACACATTTGCAATGTCAGTTTCTGTTGCCTCTTTGTTCAGGTATTTCCTGAAAGCATTGCTGATAGTTCCTTTTCCTGTCCTGCCTTCGTTCATGTATGCTTCTTCGGGAGGAAAGTTTACCCCAAACTTTCGAAAACTTTCTACCCATGTCGAAACATGGTTTTTCATAGAATCGTAAAGGACTCCGTCCATGTCGAAAAATACGGCTTTAGGTTTTTCCATATTATAGTTGATAAATTCTTGAAAACGTAAAAGTACCCAAAATCCGCAATAAAACATTTTTATTGCGGATCGATGTAAGAAAATCAATCGGTTACAGTTTCGTTACACTCACTGTAATCCGTGATTTTCTAAATCGGGGTTTCCCTTAATCCGCAAGTGATTAGATTAGGAAAATTAAATAACTTGCGGATATAAGGAATTACATATTCCCGTTCGTTTAAAAAATTTCGTTTTCTTTGTGTTTTATCATATTAGAATTTAGCGATGGAAATAAAAATAAGTGAGGGGATAAAGGCCAAACTACCCGATATGCTGCTTGGCGTGGTGGAGATAGAAGTGGAAACAGGGAACACAACAGATGTATTGAAGAGACTGATCAATGACAGGGTGGAGGAGATGGAGAAAGAACTTACCCCGGAGAAGATACGGGAGATGCCTGCTGTGAAGGCCAATAAGGATGCGTACAGAAGACTCGGCAAAGATCCTAACCGTTACCGCCCCTCATCTGAATCACTGTTGCGACGGGTTGCGAACGGTAAGGGATTGTATTTTATAAATAATGTAGTTGATGTTTTGAACCTTATTTCAGTAAACACAGGTTATTCCATTTGTGGTTACGATGCTGATAAGATAAAAGGTGAGATAGTGCTCGGCACAGGTGAAGCGGATGAACCTTACGAGGGTATCGGAAGGGGCACACTTAACATAGAAAACCTTCCTGTGTTCAGGGATGAAGAGGGGGCTTTTGGTACGCCAACGAGTGATTCTGTGCGTACAATGGTAACAGAAAATACTAAACACTTTCTGATGATAATCATCGCATTTGGCAACAGGGAAAAACTTGAAGAAGAAATGGAAGAGACAGTAAAACTATACAGAAAGTATGCCGGAGGCAAAAATGAAAAATTATCGATCATAAATTGACGGGCTCAGCGTTTAACCTCGAATATCGAATCCCGGCCTACGGGACTTCGCTAACGCTCAGCATCCTAATATCATATAGAGAATATCAAACATCAAATATCCAATGGTTCAGATTTGTGCAATAGCATCAGGCAGTAACGGAAACTGCTACTACATAGGAAACGAAAAAGAGGCCGTTCTTGTAGATGCGGGAATAAGCCGGCGCCAGATTCTCAAGCGTATGAAAATGAAACGGCTCGATATACGCAAAGTGAAGGCCGTGTTCATTACTCATGAGCATTCCGATCACATGAGGGGGGTGAGAGTTTTGGCAGATACGCACAACATGCCGGTATATTTTACGGGGGACACCTTGAAGAATACAAGGGTACAACACCGCCCGGAGAACATAAAACTGTTTGATGCTGGTGATAGTGTGGATATTGGTGACCTTGCCGTTCATTCCTTTTCAAAGAACCATGACGCTGCCGATCCTGTGAGTTTCCGTGTTTGCATAAACGGCATAAGTATAGGTGTTTTCACAGATATAGGTGAGCCGTGTGACAATGTAAAAGAACATTTAGCTAATTGTGATGTCGCTTTTCTGGAAACCAATTACGATAAAGATATGCTTTGGGACGGGCCATATCCGCATCATCTAAAAGTAAGGGTCGCATCCGGCAATGGGCATATGTCGAACGATCAGGCAGTTGAATTGGTGAACTCTTTGCCGGGTAAGAGATTAAAACATCTTTTCCTTTCGCACATTTCTGCAGAGAACAATAAAGTGGAGTTTGTGCTCGATGCTTTCAAAAAGATAGAGAAAGACGTTAATATAATTGCCACATCACGGTATGCTCCCACCGATGTTCTTGAACTGAATGAGGTATTTGCAGACCAGTGATGTTTTTTTGTGTTTGGACAGGCCGGTTCCAGCTATCAATAAAAAGATTGTGCACCGGTTGTGGTAACAGCTTTAACAAGAATATTTCCTTTCCCGATATTAAGTTTTTTCTTTTTCGATTTGCCTAAAGCAAAAACGAATGCTTTCTCGGACATAAGTTCATAGGCAAGCTTATCTTTGGGGGTTATAAATCGCATCTTGATTTTTCCCTCGGTACTTGTGAAAGTGGAGTTCCCCGTAAGGTCAATTCTTGTGCCTGATTGATTTCCTTTAGTGGTTTTTATGTCCAGGATGCCTTTTGTCTGGAACAGTTGAACATCACCGGTGGAACCTATGACACTGATATCACCTTCGGCAACAGAAACCTTGACAATGCCCGACATTGACCTGGCAAAGATATTACCTTTGATATTTTCCATATCCTGTTTGCCTGATGTGCTTTCGGTTTTTATGTTTCCGATAATATTATTTAAATGCGTATTGCCTAAAGTGGTGTGAGTAATGATATCGCCTTTTGTACGGAGTATCTGAATATCGCCTGTTTTTGTCTTTACGTTGACATTGCCGGTTATCTCATCCAGGAAGATATCACCTGATGCTGATGCAAGGATCATGTCCCCGTTGCACTTGTCAATATTTATCTTACCCGATTTGGTTGATATGTTAAGTTTTCCGGGTGATATATCATAAATAGTACAATACCCGGATGTTGTTTGTATGTCAACCTTAACGGAGTCGGGAATTCGCAGTGTCAGTTCTCCTGCATGTGACGACCATCCCTGTTCGGGGAAACTTACTCTCAGTTCAAGTGCTTTATTGGTTGTGATGGTTTTGATGCCATAACCTTCGGG
>JALVJU010000029.1 GCA_027034005.1 Marinilabiliaceae bacterium | reverse complement strand
CCCTCAACACTTTCAGCTCATTCTGGCTGTAATGTGTCAGTTTGCCCTGTTTTACTTCACCGTGCAACAGGTATCCCAATCCGGTAGGCACACTTACCGTGGTGTTTGCTTTTGTGTTGGCAACTGTCAGTGACTTTAATGAGCGTTTCACTGAAACATTCAGCCCTCCTGAATTAATCTCAAAATGTCCTTTGTATTTCAGGTTGTTGACCGTGCAAAAGGTTTTTTCTCCTTTTATGTTGATGGAGTAAATCTCGTTTAGGTTCAACCTGTCGATGTTGGTCGTAAGCTTAACAAACTGTATGGAATCTCCGTTCAGTACCGAGAAATTCGTTTTGCCTGACATCTTCCTGATGTTTTTGATGTTCAGGGTTGAGTTGTTCAGATAAAAATTAACAGTGTCAGTGTTCGATATTTCCGCCTCAAAAAAGCTCAGGTGCATCCTGGCAAGTTTCAGGTTTACTGAATCATTATTGATGAACAGCTTTCCGTAATCGGCTTTTACATAAACCTCTTCCTGCATCCCGTTAAAATAGATGTTCCCGAAATTTGATGTTATCTCAGCTTTTAATGTGGCAGGTACGTACAGATGGTAGTTGATGGAGAAGGTAAAACTTGACTGGAAATTCTCTTCAAACCTGGTTGTCAGATGAAGCTTTTTGCCTGAAATATATTTGTAAACAGTGATTTGGTCAAGCGTCTCTTTAGCAAGGTCCTCATCAAACGTTCCCACATTAATATCATAAATTATCTTGATGGAGTCTTTGTCCCATGCATCGATGGTGATGTTCCCGTGTTTGTTGGTTATCGATGCCGCATTTGCTTCACTGCTTTTGTAAAGAAAAGTCTCGCTTACGGCATGTCCGGTCGATGTTTTTTCCGGTTCCGGCCTTTCTTCATCCTGCGCAAAAGAGATACTTCCTGATGCGAACAGCAGAATGAATAATATGTATGTAAAAGCTATATTTTTCATGTCTTTTTTGATTTTTTTCAGGGTAAAAATACGCAAAATTAAGGGTAGAAAAAAATGAGCTGTTTTGCAGAAAAAGATCAATCGTGAAGGTTTTAGTCTCCTTTTAATTTATATTTTCGCTACGGATTTTATGAAAAACGGACCATTTATGAGAAGAAGTTATTACAAATCGAAAGGTGTGCTGCTTTTTAAAAGATGGAAGTCAAAAAGTTATGCGGCCTTTAATACTATCCACCGTGAGGTGAAGATACTCGCTCTTGCCATAACTTATTTTAATATTCTTGGTACGGACCAGTTGCCGGCGCAAACCGTTAATGACAGTATCAGTAAACGGGTGGACCTGGATGAGGTGCAGGTGACGGCCAACCGGGCTCCGGTGACAGCTTCGGAGACAGGGCGTGTCATCACTGTGATAACAAAAAAGGAGATTTCGGAGTTCCCCGTCCAAAGTATTGACGGACTTCTGCGATATGTGGCCGGTGTTGATATCCGGCAGAGAGGGCCGCTCGGGATACAATCAGATGTGAGTATCCGGGGCGGCTCTTTTAATGAAGTGATGATACTCCTTAACGGCATTAACATCACCGACCCGCAGACAGGACATTTCAGCATGAACCTGCCTGTTGACCTTGAGAGTATTGAGCGCATTGAGATACTGGAAGGGCCGGGGGCAAGGGTTTACGGGCCAAGCGCTTTTAGCGGGGCGATAAACATCATCACATCCGGCATCGAGAAGAAAAAGGTGAAGGCCAATGCCGGAGGAGGGCACCACGGGCTTTACGGTGTAGGTGCAAGTACTGCTCTTTCTTCTTCGAAATTCAAAAATTATGTGTCGGGCAGTTTTGCAAGCAGTGACGGTTACATTGAAAATACCGATTTTAAGAACCTGCAGCTTTTTTACAACAGCAAGATATCGGTTGGCAGTAATGGGATAGATATCCAGGCAGGATATTCGGATAAGGCATTCGGGGCAAATTCGTTTTACACTCCCAAATACCCTGAGCAGTTCGAGCATGTTAAAACGATACTTACATCGGTAAAAGGTGATTTCGGGAAAAAGATAAAACTGCGTCCGGTATTTTACTGGCGTCGAAACCAGGACAGGTTTGAGCTTTTCAGGAATGAACATCCC
>JALVJU010000028.1 GCA_027034005.1 Marinilabiliaceae bacterium | reverse complement strand
CAAATCCTCTAAATGAATAAATTAACAAGGTAGAATTTGGCCAGATAATTTACCGTAAACATCTCTTCGAGACCGTCAACCGTTTTTCTTGCCTTTTTGGAGACCATGGCAGCATTGCAAATAAGAACATCTATCTTTCCTATTCTGTTTTTACCATTCATGACAAGGTTACGGATAGAATCAAAGTCGGAAAGATCAACAGGCAGCATAGTCACGTTGGAAGATCCCGAGGCTTTTTTAACTTCTTCGCCACGGGCAGGTATTCCGCTTCGTACCGCCATAATGACTTCAGCACCAAATGCGGCCAGTTGTTTTGCCGTAGCCAGGCCCAGTCCAGAACTGGAACCCGTAACCAGCACTTTTTTTCCGTCAAGCCGGTCACCGTGACTTAGTGTGCCTACACGCTCTTTGTTTTTAAACAAATCCCTTATGCCGTTTATCGTGGCAGAAACCGGGTTATTGTATTTTTGTTCTTGCTTGTTCATTGTTCGTGTAAATAAATCTATAGCTCAAAATTCCGTAATGAACTGCTGGGAATTGCATGGAAATTCAATGCAAAACCCAGCTTCTTTACGTAGTTTAGCGTCATAGTTTTATTAATGAGTTCTTAAATCCTGAAGAAATTTCCGGTATTCTTTTGTGTATCGGTCTATATAACTTTCGTCTATTCCGAAATCTTCAAGAGCATAAACATGTTGCCCGTATTTTCCCCGAGCATTCCGATTATCTGCTTCTTTAAAGATCTTCTCTAATTCCGGAGTAAACGGTTCGCCCCTGTCATCATAAATCTGTTGCATCACACCCATGGTATCTTTCACCAGACTTTCGTAAAAAAGATGTGTAAATTGTGATGAGTTGTTTTTCTCATTCAGGAAACTTAGTGCTTTATCCAGCATATATCCGCTTTTCCTAACCCAGTGTGCAGTTATTTTTTGAACATCCACCTGATTGCTGAAAATGGTACTGGCATGTGAAACCATACTTAAAAAAGAAGGAATGGATTTGTAAATATTCCGGTGAGGCCAGATGTATTGTACATCGGTAAAATACTTATCGGTCAAATCTAAAAATTCAAGATGGTTCGGTGTTTTCAGCACCCATCTTTTTCCGGGCCTCTGCCATTGCAGTAGTTTCAGCAGTTTTACCATATATGCATAAGCCGGGGAGATATCAGTTTTTTCGAGCCACGCTGCATAAGAAGGTACGCGCATAGTAGCTTCGGCAGTCTGGCTCATAAACGAAACGTCGAGCAGCAACACATCTTCTTCCGGTGCCAGGTGCTCAACCGGATGAATGGCAAAAAAGGCCGGCGAAATAACTCTTAAGCCCTTTTCACTTGTCCGTGCCAGCTTGATCCTTTCTTTACCGTCTTTAACATCTCCGTTTATGGGCGTGGGATTCATGGCTTCCCAGCTTAACAATGCCCTGTTGTCAGGATCGGCAGCCAGCAACCGCTGGAGTTTGGTTGTGCCGGTTCGCTGCAATCCGATAACCAGCATAACCGGATAAAGAGGTTGCTCAAGAATTTCAGGATGTTTTTTGAAAAGGTCCTCAGCCCGCAGGCGCACGGCAAGAAGATTAATAAGGCGCTGCCTGGTGATGAAACGTCCTAACGGGTGAAGGTCTGCTTCTTCACGAATGGAAGCCAGTAATCTTTGCAGGGCTTCTTCCGGAAAATCAGGGCCTAGATCGGAAAGGCCTGTAGTTTTTCTTGCTGCTTTGATCAGGCTGTCTTTATCCAGCCGGGACTCGGTCCCAAAAATATATGATGATTTCCATACCGTATTCAACGCATTTACCCAGCCGGGCCGTCTGTTAAAGTCCAGTGCTTTTATTTTTTGTTGCGAATTCATATTTTTTACAGTTCTGATAGTTTGACCACTTTACATTCCGGCTCTACCGGAAGGACACCTTCACCCAATCGGTACCATCTCCAGCACATTGTTCCTTCGTAATGGCCACAGGTTTCGAGCCAGTTAGGTACTCCCGGATCACGATGAGCAACAACTACACGGATACTGCCGTCGTTTTCACTCACAGCGTTTCCTTTATTTATGCAAACATTGAAATAGCGATAATCCAGTGATTCCATCCAGTAATTATTCA
>JALVJU010000027.1 GCA_027034005.1 Marinilabiliaceae bacterium | reverse complement strand
CGAAATACCTTGACAGTTCGAGATGAGTCCAGTGGTATAGCGGATTGCCGGCTGTGTGCGGTACCGTAGAAGCCCATTTCATGAACTTATCCCTGTAAGAGGCCTCCCCGCTGCAGTATTTTTCCTCCACACCATGAATACGCATTGCACGCCATTTGTAATGGTCTCCGCCTAGCCAAATCTCACCGAGATCATTAAATTGATGGTCGGTGGCAATTGCTTCCGGGCTTAAGTGGCAATGAAAGTCGATTATAGGAAGTCCTTCAGAGTAGTTGTGATACAACTTCTCCGCTGTTTTGTTGTTAAGAACGAAATTGTTGTTTATGAATTTATTACTCATGCCTGAATTGTTTTTCCGTTAACGGACACGAAGGTAGAAAAATATTTATATAAAATCCAAAATTATATTTGAGACTTGTATTTTTAACAATTATTAAATCTTTAACTTTCAGTTTGTTTCTCAACTTTTATCTTGTGAGATATATTATTCCAAAAGAGAAAAAATCAGAAAAACGGTTAATAATTATGCAATTAGTGCAAACGTTTGTATTTTTGCTATGGAAAAAACCACAATCCTGGTATCTGAATAATGAAAAAAATAACCATAAAAGATATAGCCCGCAAGCTTGATATAACACCATCGACAGTATCGCGCGCATTGGCCGACAATTCCCGCATTAGCCCAAAAACCAGGGCTAAAGTGATGGAAACCGCAAAAAAAATGGGATATGAACCAAATGTGATAGCTGCATCTTTACGTAAAGGAACGAGCGACACTGTAGGTATGATAGTTCCGGGAATCAACAGGTCATTCTTCAGCAATGTGATAAGCGGGGTAGAGGAGATGCTGAATAACGCAGGGTTCAACCTTATAATTAGCCAGTCGAACGAAAACCTGAAAAAAGAAAAACTTGCTGTACAGACATTGATGCAAAACCGGGTCGGTGCTGTGATAATGTCACTTTCTGTGCAATCATCCGGACACAGCCACATAAAAAAAATGGTAAAAAGAGGTATCCCTGTAGTACAGTTTGATAGAGTAGCAAGCGATATTCCGGGGCCAAAGATAGTTAACGATAATTTTACCGGTGCATATGTTTCTGTGAAGCACCTTCTGGAAAATGGATTCAAACGTATTGTTCATTTCTCAGGCTCACTAGGGATAAATGTCTACAAGGAGCGTATGGAGGGTTACAAGGCTGCGCTGGAGGAGGCAGGAATGGAGTTCAACGAGAGATTTGTTTTTGAGAACTCCATCATCAGGGAAACAGGAAAGCGTAATGTTGAGATAGCATTGAATAAGCTGGGCGCTGATGCAGTGTTCAGTTCAGGTGATTTTTCGGCTCTTGGTGCCCTTGAGAAACTAAAGGAGATGGGTGTTAGTGTCCCGGAAGAGTTCGGTGTTTCCGGATTTGCCAATGAACCTTTTGCAGAACTGATGCATCCCACACTGACATCTGTTGAGCAGAACCCGCGCGAGATGGGCAATAGGATCGCCCTGGCAATAATTAAAAAACTGAAAGGTGACGAGGAAGATGAGAATATTGTTATCCCCGTTGATCTCATAATCAGGGAATCGTCCATGAGAATTAAAAGTTAAAACCAGAAAAATGAAAAAGAAGGATCTGTTACTGTTATTTGTTTTGATATTAAGGTTTTCTGCACCGGCGAATGCCCAGGAAAGCATTTATCCTTCCTCATGTTACCGCAATGTGGTTGATGATGGTGCCTGGTGCTGGTTCTCCGGCCCCAGGGCTGTGGAGTATCACGGTAAAACGTATCTTGCAAGTGTGTCGTCGGAAGGAGATATCACCATTTCATGTTACGACAGAAAAACCGGTGAAACAAAACACAAGGTTGTTGTGCACAAATTTCAGCACGATGATCATGTTGTGCCGTCCCTTCTGTTTCTGCCCGATGGCCGGTTGATGATATTTTTTACAAAACACAACGGTGTTATGCACTACACAACTGCGTTGAAACCGGAGGATATCACTGGCTGGGAAAAGGTGGTTAAGCTTGATATGGGAAGGATGCTGTGTTATTCCAATCCTGTGATGCTGAAAAATGAGAGTAACCGGATCTATGTGTTTTTCAGGGGCGGATACAATTGGAAACCTTCGTACATTTACTCTGACGATATTGGCAAAACATGGTCGGAGCCAAAAGATTTTATTGCTAAGCCGGGTGCCGATAAATATAACCGTCCTTACTCAAAGTATGTGAGTGATGGGAATGGGCGTATCTGGTTTGCCATAACCGATGGCCATCCGAGGGATGAACCAATGAACTCCATTTATGTGATGTATTATGAAGCAGGCATATTTTATCAGGCAGACGGTACAGAGATGGGTACTATGGATGATTTGCCAATAAACCAAAACCTGGTCAACAAGGCGTACGACGGCACGAAGGAGAAAGTTCGCAGCTGGATATGGGATATTGCCCTTGACAAGAACGGCTATCCTGCTATCGTTTACACAAAGCTGAAGGAGGAAACTGATCATAAATACTGGTATGCCCGTTGGAGCGGCAAAGAGTGGAGGCATTACTTTATTTCGAACGGAGGACAGGATTTCCCGAGAAAAGAGAGGAAAAAAGAGGAAAGGAACCCTGAACCGCATTACAGTGGAGGAATTGTCCTCGACCACAATAATGTGAACATTGTTTACATCTCAAAACCGGTGAACGATGTTTATGAAATATTCAGGTATGATTTTAACAAAGAAACGGATAAGTGGCAGGGCACACCTGTAACGCAGCACTCGTCAAAGGACAATGTGAGACCGTATGTTGTTGCGGGGCATTCTGAAGAACTTCCTTATCTGTTGTGGATGGAAAATAAGATGTATGATCACTACACGCATTTTAAATCATTGATAAAGATGAATATCCTTAAGCCCCGCCCTTCGGATGAATTTAAAAAAGATGCAGTGAAAGCAGCCATGAAAAAGGTTGCCGACTGGCAACTGGAACAGCCGCTAAAGCATAACCTTGCCGACTGGACCAACGGTGCCCTTTATGCGGGAATGGCAGAGTGGGCCAAGATGGCTGATAGCGACAAGTATTTCAAATGGCTTAAGGACAAAGGGGATAAGAACCACTGGAACCACATGGTACGCCAGGACCCGAGAGGGAAGTACCATGCCGATGATTACTGTGTTGGACAGATGTATGTGGAGCTTTACCGCCATTACGGCGACGAAAGGATGATAAGGCCAATGGAGAATTATTTTGACCAAATCCTTGAACACCCGTCCAAAAGCAGTCTGGAGTTCAAGTGGACCAAAGATAAGTTTCCCACAGAGCGCTGGGCATGGTGTGATGCCCTGTTTATGGGGCCTACAGTCTGGGCAAAGATGGCAAATGTTACGGGCAACAAGAAGTACCTTAAGTTTATGAACAAAGAGTTCAGGGCCACTACCGACTACCTGTACAGTGAAAAGGACAGTCTCTATTTCCGTGACTCCAATTATTTTGACAAGAAAGAGGCAAACGGAAAGCCGATATTCTGGGGCAGGGGCAACGGATGGGTGTTTGCAGGACTGCCGATAATCATACAGGAACTTCCCGAAAAAGAGAAAAAATATTACCTGGATATCTATTTGAAGATGGCAAAAAAAATAAAAGACCTGCAGGACCCTAAAGGTTCTTGGCATGCCAGTCTGCTTGATCCCGATAGTTATCCGAATCCGGAGATGAGCAGTACGGCATTTTTTGTTTACGGCCTGGCATGGGGAATAAACAACGGCTATCTTAACAGGGACGAGTACCTTCCGGCAGTTAAGAAAGGATGGAAAGCGCTTGTTGATGCAGTCTGGCCGGACGGGAAGCTGGGATGGGTTCAGCCAATAGGGGAAAATCCTAAAAATGTTACAGCTGAAATGACAGAAGTTTACGGTGTTGGCGGTTTCCTGCTTGCAGGTACCGAGGTGTACAAGCTGGTAGAATGAGGATGAATTTTGTGATAAAAGACAAAGTTGTGTTCTGCGAATTTTAAATGCAAATTCTGAAATGACGACATTATGATATCCCCATAGGTTGAAATTATGGAAACAAACAGAAAAATCAGGGAATAACCCCCGTTAGGGCGAAATTATGGTAACAAATAAAAAATAAAACTAAAGCCCCGTAGGGGCGATATCATAAACTCAAAAGATTAACCAATTAAATATTTAAAATATGAGTTTAGAGATTCGTTATGCAGTACACCCAAAGGATGTAAAAAGTTATGATACAAAAAGATTAAGAGAGGAATTCCTTGTTGAGAAGGTATTTTCTCCCGATGAGATAAATATGACATATTCGATGTACGACAGGTACATTGTAGGAGGGATAATGCCGGTTAAAAAGACGTTGAAGCTTGAGCCATACGATGAGATTAAGGCAGAATATTTTCTGCAGCGTCGTGAGATAGGGCTGATAAATGTGGGAGGCAAGGCAAAAGTTGTGGCCGACGGTACAGAGTATGAACTAGAATACAAGGAGGCCCTTTTCCTCGGACAGGGAGTAAAAGATGTGACTTTTCAATCTGTTGATGCCTCAAAGCCGGCAAAGCTGTACATGAATTCGGCACCTGCTCACAAAGCGTTCCCGTCGCGTAAGGTTTCACTTGCCGATGCCAACGTGCTACATCTTGGAAGCCTTGAATCATCGAATGAGAGGCAGATAAACCAGTTACTTGTCAAGGAGGTTGTCCCCACTTGCCAGTTGCAAATGGGAATGACAGAGCTTAAGCCGGGAAGTGTGTGGAACACAATGCCGGCACATACCCACAACAGGCGCATGGAGGCATATTTTTATTTTGAGGTGCCGGAGGACCAGGCGATCTGTCACTTTATGGGAGAGCCCGATGAGACGCGCCATATCTGGATGAAAAATGAGCAAGCTGTGCTTTCTCCCTCATGGAGTATTCACAGTGCGGCAGGTACAACAAACTATATCTTTATTTGGGGCATGGCAGGTGAGAACCTTGACTACACAGATATGGATATCGTACAGCCAAATGAATTAAAGTAATCCGGTTTGAAAAATATACAGATATGGTTAACGAATTATTCGATCTTTCGGGAAAGGTGGCTCTCGTAACAGGCGGTTCACATGGCATCGGAATGGCAATTGCAAAGGTGCTCGGCAAGGCCGGGGCAAAGATATGTGTTAACGGAACCTCCCGTGAACGCCTTGATGCCTGCGTTGAAGAGTATGCCAAAGAAGGCATTGATGTTTATACCCTTGTTTTTGACGTGACTGATGAAAAACAGGTTGACGAAGGGATATCACAAATTGAAAAAGAGGTCGGGACTATCGATATCCTTGTCAACAATGCCGGTATCATCAAACGTATCCCCATTCTCGACATGGGTGTGGATGATTTTAAGCAGGTCATCGACGTTGACCTTGTGGGGCCTTTCATTGTGTCGAAACGAGTTGCACCGGGAATGATAGAAAAAAGAGCAGGAAAGATAATCAACATTTGCTCTATGATGAGCGAGTACGGCCGTAACTCGGTATCTGCCTATGCATCGGCCAAAGGCGGCCTGAAGCTGCTTACGGCAAACATGACATGCGAATGGGCAAAGTACAACATCCAGATAAACGGCCTTGCCCCGGGATACATCGCTACTGAGCAGACTGCCCCGATACGGGAGGGAGGACACCCATTCAACGACCTTGTGATGACACGTACTCCGGCAGGACGCTGGGGCGAGCCGGAAGATGTGGGCAATGCAGCACTGTTCCTTGCAAGCAGGGCAAGTGACTTTGTGAACGGCCATATGCTTTATGTTGACGGCGGTATCCTTGCCAACTTCGGATATGTGAAAGGTGAAAATGATGTTAACTAAAGTTTTTTGAGATGAAAAAGAAGATAAGTTTTCTTGTGATCCTGATCATTGCAGGCATTGTGACATTTTCATGTTCAAATGAGGTTAAGAGTTACACGGTATCCAACACATCCGGTTTTGACCTGAAAGACAAAGCTGTTGTCCTGATCAGGGAAGGCGTTTCAAAGTATGTAACCATTCCTGAAGGCAAAGTGGTTTTGGTGACCGATAAAAAAGGCAAAGCGCTGCCGTCGCAGTGCGATGATCTTGACGGCGACGGAAAGTGGGATGAACTTGCTTTTCTGACCGACCTGGAAGCAGGACAAAAGAAAAAGGTGACATTCAAGGCCGTTGATAGGTCAGAACTGCCTGAATTTACTCAAAAGACCAATATCCGCTTTGGGGATAAAAAGCCGCCTTTAAAAGAACTGCATTCCGCAATACGCCTGAAATCGACCGATACCAACATCAGCCAGAAAGCTTTTCAGATGGAGGGGCCGGCATGGGAGAACGACATCATCGGTTTTCGCAACTACTTTGATGCCCGTAACGGAATTGATATTTACGGGAAACGCGTAAGCAGAATGGCGCTTGACAGTGTTGGACTTCCCGGAAAGCCGTCATACCATGAGCTTGCCGGCTGGGGAATGGATATCCTTAAAGTAGGCAATTCGCTTGGGGCAGGAGCCATCGGTATCAAGATTGGGGACATCCTTTACCGGATCGGCCCGTCAGGGAAGGGGACATACCGCTTCATCACGGAAGGGCCTGTAAGGGCTATGTTTGAGTTCGCCTTCACAGGTGTTAAAATGGGCGAACGTACATACAATATAAAACAGATCATCAGCATTTATGCCGGCGATCATTTCTATCGAAGCAAGGTAACTGTTTCAGGGCTCAAAGGAGATGAGAAACTTATAACAGGCATCGTTGACCATGATGTTGAATTCGACAAAGGTAAATTTGCCGGGTACAAATATTTCTACACACTTGGCCCGCAGGCATTCCTGCATGAATATCTTGGCATGGCTGTTCTGGCGCAAAAAGATATTATGGTCGGTTCGTTCAGCGCACCTGATTCTGGCGACGGGATTATCAAGACACATGTTGTAAGTTTAAATATACAGGACAACAGGCCTGTTGAGTTTGCTTTTCTTGCGGCATGGGAACTGCAGGATGCGAAGATTAAAGATAAAAACTATTTTGTGGGCCTGATAAAAAGAAGTATCGCCAGGTTAAAATAGAAGAGATTATACTGAATAGATCGAGGCCGGGAGATGTTTTTCCCGGCTTCATTCGTTATAGGCAGGAAGCTTTATCGTGAAAGTTGTACCCTTGCCAACCGTACTCCTGACATCAATAGAACCATTATTTTTGATAATCATGTCCCTGGAAAGGTGGAGGCCTAAACCTGTTCCTCTGCCATCGTTAGTATTTTTATCTTCCATGATGTCCATCATGTCGAAAAGAGTATCAAGTTTCTCATTTCTTATGCCTATTCCAGTATCAGATACTTCAAAGGTGCAAGTACCATTCTTGCCTGGAAGATAACTCATTGATATTTTGCCGTTTTCAGGAGTGAATTTAAGTGCGTTGTGTACAAGGTTGCGTACGACGAACCTTATCATTTCATAATCGGCATATGCAAAAGTGTTTTCAGGAATGTTGTTAATTATGCTGATGTTTTTCTGATCGGCCATTACACCAAAATGGTTCACTATGTCTGTGCCGATCTTGTTCAAGTCGATTTTTTCGGGAACCACCTTAAGCTGTCCCATTTGTGATTTGGCCCACACAAGGAGATCATCCAGGAGTTTGTACACATTCTCGCCTGCGATGAGTATCTTATCGGAAAAACTTTTTAACTCTTCCCGGCTGAAACCATCAAAATTGTTACTTAACAGATTCGAATATCCAAGAATGACGTTGAACGGGTTTTTTATGTCATGAGCGATAATGGAAAATAGTTTATCCTTTGTCCGATTGAGCTTTTTAAGTGCTTTTTCATTTTCTTTCATCTGATGTTCCATGGCCTTTCGAGCTGTACTGTTAATTATCATTCCGGCAATTTGTACAACTTCACCTGAATCTGACATTATGGGAGATACAAAGGCATCTCCCCAGAATGCAGTTCCGTCCCTTTTCACATATTTCTTTGTAATATGATAACTGTCTATCTCCTTGCTGAACAGGGCATGTATCCTTTTTTTAGTGACCTCTATATATTCGGGGTGTGTTAATTCATGAAAGTCTGTCCTGTATGCCTCCTTTTCCGAATTGAAACCGAACATTTCGAAGAAATAATCGTTAAAAAGCACCATGTCAAGGTTACGGTCATACACAGCAATTGCAACCATCCGGTTGTTGATTATTGCCTGCAGTTTGTTTCGGTTTTCCTTAAGTGCGTCTTCTGTCTCTTTAAGTTGGGTAAATTCCATACTTACTACCTGGAACTCTTTTATGTTATTTCTTGAGTTATAAAGAGCCCTGCAAATACTTTTGTACCATCGTGTTTTGTTGTCTATTTTCAGGTTACACTGAAATTCATATATTGGGGAATCAACAGTAAGGCCAAAAATGTTCTGAGATATTTCATCTCTGATATCCTCTGGAAGAATATCGAAAAAATATTTACCTTTTATTTCCGATGTACTTGTTTTAAAAGTATTGTTAAATTGATTGTTGGTGTACATGAACCTTCCTTTCGGGTCAAAACGACAAATTATCACGGGGGCATCCTCAACAAGAGAGTAGTACCTTTTGTTGCTTGACTCTAATTCCGAGATTGTCTTCCGGAAATCAGTGACATCCTCTTTTACTGCAATGAAAGCTGTTATCTCTCCCGAATCTGATATCACGGGGCTTATAATTGCATTTTCCCAAAGCAGAGTGCCATTCTTTGTCCTGTTGTGGAATACTCCCTGCCATGTTTTACCGGCTGTTATGGTCTCCCACATCTTCCTGTAAAATTTGGCAGGGTGGAATTCTGTTTTCAGAATGCGGGGGTTTTGCCCCAATGCCTCCTCTTTAGAATAACCGTATTTTTTTTCAAATGTCTTATTCACATACAGTATATTACCATCAGTATCAGTCATGACAATGATACTGTCGGTATAATCGAGTGCTAATATGAGTTGCTTTGTAATAATATCCATAATAAGGAATCGAATGTATAAATAAACCAAAAATTATGATGGAAACAAAAGGTTTTTTTGTTAAAATAAATATGTATCCTTCAAAATGCGGTGGTTTTGTTTCTGAAAGAAATAATCGGTTTGATTATGTTGTAGTATAAAAAACATCTTATTGTGCCAAAATATATCAGAGTGTAACGGTTTGATTGTCAGACATTATAATCAGAAATTTGACAGTATGTCGGCAATATGTTTCACTTTGATGGGCAATTTCTGCCTTCTTATGTAGCTGTCGATGTTGAGCAGGCAGGATGATTCCGTGGAAACAATATATTCTGCTTCTGTCTTGAGCGCATTTTGGACCTTTTGTTCTACCATAGCAGTTGATATGGGAACGAACTTTACCATGAATGTTCCTCCAAAGCCGCAACAAACCTCATTGTCTTCCATCTCTGTAAGCTCAAGCCCCTTTACTTTGCTTAGAAGTGTCCGTGGTTCTTTTTTAATGCCGTATTCGCGCAATGCAGAACATGCATCATGATATGTTACCTTATGTTCGAACACTGCGTTGAAATCTATAAAATTTATATGGTTAACAAGAAAATCGGATAATTCAACAACATTCTTCTCTAACCTCTCACTCTCTTTTAAGTACTCGGGATCATCTTTGAACAGTTCGCGATAATGGTTACGGATAAAACCTGAACAGGAAGCAGAAGGGATTACTATGGGCCGGTCATCCGGGAAATCATTAATAAATTTTTTAGCAAGTTTTTTAGCGTTTTTTACGTTCCCGCTGTTGAATGCAGGTTGCCCGCAACATGTTTGCCGGGGATTGTAGTTGATTTTGACCCCAGTTTTTTCAAGAATTTTAACAACGTTCCAGGCAGTTTCCGGAAACAACTGATCGATAAAACACGGGATAAACAGGTCAATATTCATGGTTTTCTGTTTAAAGGTTCAAAAGTAAAACAAAAGTTAAAATTGTGAAATAGTGTAGGATAAATGTTTTTGGCATACCAAATGTAATGTAAAGGCAGTAATAACAAATTAAAATGATGGATCGATACATAGAACAACTTCTTGATGATATTCAATATTCCGCAAGTATAGCAGAAAAAAGATTAAAGAACAGAAATAAGCTTGATAATCTTGAGGCTGATTATGTTTTTGATGACGAGATTGATGCATTTGGTGTAAAATTATCCGAACTGTTTGCCATTGATAAGATATTTTTTCCTGACAGAAAGCGTCTGAGCCGGAAACAGATATCCCAACTGGCAGATGCGATGGAAAAGTTGTGGAAAGCATACGGTCTAAACCCCGTATTTCCTGATAATGTTTCCGATGAAGTCAGATATTGCCAGATGAGGGAACATCTTGATCATGAAACATATCCGGTTCATGGTAAAGTAGTGGATGTTGAACTGTGCGACTACCTGCCGGAACATTGTCCCTTCTTTAACTGGTGTCCTCTGGTGGCTGAAAACAGTAATGTATCAACTAATGAAAAGTAAACTTATTTAAAACAATTAATATGAAAAGAGAATATATTATGTTTATGATAATATCATTTCTTCTTTCTTTCTTTCTTTCTTTCTTCTCTATGATATTAATGGGAATGTCGCTTGAAAACGGAATGGAGCTTTTTGGATTATTTACAATATCACTTTTAGTATCCGTTGCTTCAGTTATATATTCTATTTTCAGGTTGAACAATGGAAAATAAGGGGGATAAAACAAGTTAGGCATAGAATAAAGGTTAATAGAAAAATGCCGGTCTGATGATGATCAGTGACCGGCATTTTTTATGTCTTTCTCAGGAATGAACTTCAGGGAGACAGAATTAACACAATGCCTGGTGTTCTTTGGGGTGAATCCTTCGTTCAGGAAGACATGCCCCAAGTGGGCCCCGCATTTTGCACAGATTATCTCAGTCCTGCGGCCGTCGGCATCCGGAACCCATTTAACGGCGCCTTTTATCTCATCATCAAAACTTGGCCATCCGCAATGGCTGTCAAATTTATCGCTGCTGCGGTAAAGTGCTGCATTGCACCTTTTGCAAACATAAATCCCGGAATCCTTCAGGGCATAGTACTTGCCACTGTACGGCCTTTCCGTTCCTTTATTGACTATCACATATTCTTCAAATTCGGTCAGCTTGTTATATTTTACTTTGGATGTGTCTTTCTGGGCCATTGTTAAGGTTGTTAAAGAGAGAATTAAAACCACAAATACAGATCTCATGATAAAAAGGTTCAAACACTTAATTTTTTACTTCCCCTGGAAATAACTTAGTTTTATTCTAAATAAAGTAATTAAAAGGCAATTTTGTTCATTTTTTACTCATTTTTATATATTTGTCCTTTCTTGTTTTCAACATAGTTATATATATAAAATAAATAAAAATGGGATTAAAAATTATTGTTCTTGCCAAGCAGGTTCCGGATACCAGGAACGTTGGTAAAGATGCCATGAAAGCGGACGGTACGGTTAACCGTGCTGCTTTGCCCGCTATCTTTAATCCGGAGGACCTTAACGCTCTTGAGCAGGCTCTTAGGTTAAAAGATAAATATAAAGGAACAACAGTAACTATCCTTTCAATGGGGCCGGGACGTGCTGCCGATATCATTCGTGAAGGGCTGTACCGTGGCGCTGATAAAGGATACTTGCTTACCGACCGTGCTTTTGCCGGTTCTGATACCCTGGCAACGTCATATGCAATTTCAAGGGCTATCCTTAAGCTTGAAAAGGCCGATATCATCATTGCAGGGCGTCAGGCCATTGACGGGGATACAGCCCAGGTGGGGCCGCAGGTGGCAGAGAAACTGGGCATGCCTCAGATAACCTATGCAGAGGAGATAATCTCGGCAGAAAAGAATAAGATCGTTGTAAAGCGACGCCTGGAGAGAGGTGTGGAGACTGTTGAATCACCGCTTCCTGCCGTTATCACGGTCAACTCATCGGCACCTGCATGCCGTCCTCGAAATGCCAAGCTTCTGATGAAGTACAAGCATGCCAAGACCATCACCGAGAGCCAGAACGCATCGGAAGACTACATCAACCTTACCGCCGACAGGCCTTTCCTGATCATTCCGGAAATGAGCGTGAACGATATTGATGCCGATGCGAAATGGCTTGGACTGACCGGTTCGCCAACAAAGGTTAAGAAGATAGAGAATATCGTGTTCCAGGCCAAGGAAGCAAAGCGCCTGACTGCCGCCGACGATGAGATCAATGATTTAATGAAAGAGTTAATTGCCAATCACACTATTGGCTAAAAATTGACAATTGTCAAACGACAATTAAAAATATTGTACAGATGAATAATGTATTTGTTATTTGTGAAATAGATGAAGGCAAAGTGGCCGATGTCAGTCTTGAACTTCTGACCAAGGGCCGTTCTTTGGCTGACAGGCTTAATTGCAAACTTGAGGCCGTTGCTCTGGGGCACGACCTTAAAGGAATGGAAAAAGAACTTTTCCAGTATGGAGCCGATGTAGTGCATGTTGGCGATGACAAGCGCCTGTCCCCATACACGACACTTCCCCACACTGCTGTGATAACAGGACTGTTCAGCGAGGAGAAGCCGCAAATAGCCCTTCTCGGGGCAACCACTTTCGGACGTGACCTGGGGCCACGGGTATCTTCAGCTCTTCAGAGCGGCCTGACTGCCGATTGTACTTCGCTCGAAATAGGCGACCATGAGGATAAAAAAGCCGGAAAGACATATAAGGACCTTCTGTATCAGATACGTCCTGCTTTTGGTGGAAACATTGTTGCAACCATCATCAACCCTGACTGCCGTCCTCAGATGGCAACCGTGAGGGAAGGGGTGATGAAAAAGGAGATCTTCGACAAGAACCACAAAGGGAAACTCAACATACTTGATGTGAACAAGTACCTGAAGCCTGAAGACCTTGTCGTAAAAGTTGTGGAGCGTCACATGGAGAAATCGAAAGTCAACATCAAAAATTCTTCTATCATCGTCTCGGGAGGATACGGAATGGGCTCGAAGGAAAATTTCGATATGCTTTACGAACTTGCCGATGTTATCGGGGCAGAGGTCGGTGCTTCACGTGCCGCCGTTGATGCCGGATTTGCCGAGCATGACCGTCAGATAGGCCAGACGGGTGTTACTGTCCGTCCCAAGCTTTACATCGCTTGTGGTATCTCAGGCCAGATACAGCACGTGGCAGGAATGGAGGACTCATCCATGATCATCGCTGTAAATAATGACCCGAATGCGCCTATTAACAAGATCGCCGATTATGTGATAACCGGTGACGTGAGCGAGATCATACCGAAGATGATAAAATATTACAAGCAGAATACCAAGTAGTAGAAAGTAACAAAGTGGAAAGCAGAAAGCTTAAGGTTTTTCTTTTCACTGAATAAAACAGAGAAAAATGGCTAATTTTTTTACAGATAATCCGGATCTTAAGTTTCATCTGACACATCCTTTGATGAAGAAGATCGTTGCTTTGAAAGAACGCAACTTTGCGGATAAAGATACATTCGAATATGCTCCGATAGACTTTGAGGATGCCATGGACAGCTATGAAAAGATCCTTGATATCGTGGGAGAGATATCCGGGGATATAATTGCGCCCAATGCTGAAAGTGTAGATCAGCAGGGACCGAAAATAGAGAACAATGAGGTGGTTTATGCCGACGGCACAAAGCAGAACCTTGAAGCTATCGTTGATGCCGGGCTTATGGGAATCACACTGCCCCGTAAATATGAGGGCCTGAACTTCCCGATAGTCCCTTACATCATGGCAGCAGATATCGTTTCACGTGCCGATGCCGGTTTTGTAAATATCTGGGGTTTGCAGGACTGTGCCGAGACCATCAACGAATTTGCATCGGAAGACCAGAAAGAGCGTTACCTGCCCCGTATTTGTAAAGGTGAAACGGCCGCTATGGACCTTACTGAGCCCGATGCCGGTTCCGACCTCCAGGCAGTAGAACTGAAGGCTCGTTACGATGAGAAGACAGGGCAGTGGTACCTTAACGGTGTTAAGCGTTTCATCACAAACGGAGATGCACATATCTCACTTGTACTGGCTCGTTCCGAAGAGGGAACACATGACGGTCGCGGCCTGTCGATGTTTATCTACGACCGTAACCACAAAGCGTTGACGATCCGCCGTATTGAGAACAAGATGGGGATTAAGGGCTCACCTACGTGTGAGCTTGTGTTCAAGGATGCTCCTGCCGAACTAGTAGGTTCACGTAAGATGGGACTTATCAAATATGTGATGGCACTTATGAACGGTGCACGTCTCGGTATTGGCGCTCAGTCGGTTGGTATCAGTGAGGCTGCATACCGTGAAGCAATTGAATATGCCAAGGAGCGTGAGCAGTTCGGTAAATCTATCATTAAATTCCCGGCTGTTTACGAGATGCTGGCTGTGATGAAATCAAAACTTGATGCATCCCGATCTCTGCTTTATGAGACATCCCGATATGTAGATCTTTACAAAACATACATGCACATCAGCGAGGAGCGCAAGCTTGAGCCTGATGAGCGCAAAGAGATGAAGAAATACCAGAAGCTTGCCGATTTCTTTACTCCGTTGCTTAAAGGCATGGCAAGTGAATATGCCAACCAGCTGGCTTATGATGCTGTTCAGATACACGGCGGCTCCGGTTTTATGAAGGATTATCCCGTAGAAAGGATATACCGTGATGCACGTATTACATCTATTTACGAGGGGACCACGCAGCTTCAGGTTGTGGCAGCCATCCGTGGTGTGACAACGGGAGGGTATCTTTTACGCATACGCGAGTTTGAGGCAATGCCGCTCAAGCCTGAGCTTCACGGATACCGGCGCACCCTGATCATCATGACCGATGAGTACGAAAAGGTTGTCAAGGCTGTTACCGATGTCAACGATCTTGAATATGTTGATTTCCATGCACGCCGTATGGTCGAGATGGCGGGAAATATCATTATGGGATATCTTCTGTTGCTTGACACCGAACGTGATACAAAATACAAGACATCAACCGATAT
This sequence comes from Marinilabiliaceae bacterium, assembly GCA_027034005.1. Taxonomy (GTDB): domain Bacteria; phylum Bacteroidota; class Bacteroidia; order Bacteroidales; family Marinilabiliaceae; genus JAADEM01. The sequence goes on along the minus strand of JALVJU010000027.1, from coordinate 2,896 downwards.
TTTTATCAAGAGAGGAAAAGCTGATAACCATGCAAAGGCCAACTTCATCTTTAACTCATCGATAGATGATCTTGGGAATTACAAGCACAACGATTCCGAATAGGGATTCAAAACACTATTGTGATGTCAGGTGCATTTTGGCATCCTACCCACACCCCTAACCCCTAAATGGGAATGCCATGTGCATAGGCTCTTTTCAGGGAAATTAAGGGTGTAGGGGTGGGCAATTATACTTGACATGAAATTGTATAAAAAAACGGATGAATTTTTCATCCGTTTTTTTATGTCTTTTCAGTAATCTTAACAACTGATAACTATCCTCATAAGTTTTTGGCACAGGAGTTGCGTTATTCTTAACAGATTTTTTTCATAGATTTGGGTTTGGTTAATTAAAAAAGGGAGTCAACAACGGTTGCTCCCTTTTTTGATATGTTGGTAATTCCTTTATTCTCCAAAAAGTTCATCATCCATATCATCGTCGAAATCATCAATGAGGTCTTCGTCAAGAAATGCCTCTTCTATTTCATACTTTAAAGCAGCCATTTTAATAGCGGTTATGGCGGCCTCATCACCTTTGTTTCCGTGTTTGCCCCCTGCACGGTCCAAGGCCTGTTGTTGGTCGAGGACGGTAAGTACACCGAAAATAAACGGCATGTCATACTGAATATTAAGGTCTGTTATTCCTTTTGTCACTCCCTTGCAGATATAGTCAAAGTGAGGCGTTTCGCCCTGAATGACGCATCCAAGGCAGATGACGGCATCAACATCCATGTTGTCGGCAAACAGTTTTGCCCCGAAGGTAAGCTCGAAACTTCCCGGTACGTGTTTGGTGATGATATTTTCCGGTTTTGTGCCGTGCCTCATTAGTGTGTCCTCTGCACCCTTGCGCAATGCTTCTGTTACTTCAGGGTTCCATTCCGATACGACGATCCCGAATCGAAGGTCTGATGCATCGGGAATCTTATTTGGATCATACTCTGAAAGGTTCTGTTTCTTTGTAGCCATGATATTTAATTTTAAAAATAAAGGCTGTCTTAAAACGGACAGCCTTCAAAATTAGTTAAAAGTTAGTATATTTTAAAGCGATGCTCGTGTTATATACTTGTCAATTGAACGGGCTTCAGGACTTGATTTGTACTTACGCTTGATCTCAGAATAGGCTTCCACTGCTTTTGCTTTGTCACCCATATCTTCGTACAAAAGTCCAAGCTTCATCAGGTATGTGGGAGCTGTGATCTCATTGTCCACATCTGCTGCCTTTCGATAGTAACTGATGGCCTTGTCTTTGTTCCCGAGCTCAAGGTTAGCATCACCTATTGCACCGTTCTTTGTAGCGTTAACAATCGGATCATCCGTAGAAAAATCGGAAAGGTACTCAATGGCCTGATCGTAGTCACCAAGATGAAGATAGCACACGCCGGCATAGTATTTTGCCAGTTTGCCTGGTTTTGTTGAGCTGTACTCATCAATTATGTCAAGAAAACCAAGGCTGTTGCCGTCACCGTTAAGTGCAAGTTTGAAACTATCTCTCTCAAAATAATTCTGGGCAGTGTAAATGCTGTTCAGGGCTTCCTTCTCCAAAGGTTGGAAATAAAGCTTTTTCAAACCCCAGTAACCGCCCACTATAAGGATAAGCACGAGGACAACGATGCTTATTGTTTTCTGGTTCTCTTCAATAAACAGCTCTGTCTTACTTAACGCCTGTTCTACATTCTCAAAACTATCAGTTGTTGCTTCTTTGTTTTTCTTCGACATTTTAATTTGATTTTATTTGCACCGCAAATGTAGTTGTTTTAAAAAAAATACAAAATATGACAGGTGTATTTTTACCATTAAATATGCATAATTCTAATATTTATCATAAATTGAGTGAGAATCCTTTTGCAATTTTGCCTTATGTAAAAAATAATTGACCAAAACTATTTATCATGGCATTAATGAAAGCATTAGTCAAGTCAAAAGCCGAAAAAGGGATATGGATGCAGGAGGTTGAAGTGCCCGAAGTAGGTCCTAATGACGTATTGATAAAAATATCAAAAACAGCGATCTGCGGTACCGATCTGCATATATACAAATGGGATGAATGGGCCCAGAAAACTATTCCTGTCGGCCTGACCATCGGACATGAATATGTGGGACATGTTGCCAAAGTGGGAAGTGAGGTGCCGGAGTTTAAAGAGGGTGACAGGGTGACGGGCGAAGGGCATATTGCATGCGGCCACTGCCGTAACTGCCGACGTGGACGCCAGCATATCTGCGAGAGAACTGTTGGTATAGGCGTGAATGTAAATGGCGCATTTGCTGAGTACGTCAAGGTGCCTGTCAACAATGTGATGAAGATAAACATGTCGATTCCTGATGAGATAGTGGCTATCATGGACCCGTTTGGGAATGCGACACATACAGCCCTCTCTTTTCCGCTAATTGCCGAGGATGTGTTGGTCACTGGAGCCGGGTTGATAGGAAACATGGCTGTGGCTGTTGCTAAATTTGCCGGCGCACGTTATGTTGTTGCTACCGAAACAAATCCTTTCAGGATAGAGCTTGCGAAGAAGATGGGTGCTACGCGTGTTGTTAATCCGCTTAAAGAGAACCTTAGGGATGTGATGGATGAACTGGGAATGATAGGTTTTGATATAGGCCTTGAATGTTCCGGATCACCCGTGGCATTCAATCAGATGGTGGATAACATGTACAATTCAGGTAAGATCTCCCTTCTGGGACTGCTGCCCTCATCCACAACGGTTGACTGGAGCCGCATAATCTTCAAAGGTCTTACCCTGAAAGGTATCTATGGCCGTGAGATGTTCGAGACATGGTACCAGATGGAGCAGATGCTGATGTCGGGTGTTGACATCTCTCCGATGATCACGCACCGTTTCCCTATCGACGATTT
>JALVJU010000026.1 GCA_027034005.1 Marinilabiliaceae bacterium | reverse complement strand
TTATCACAATAACAACGGCATAACAGTTCCTATTGAACCTGAAGTTTGGAACGGAATGCCTGTGACAAACCTGGTTAGTGTTCTTGGTCAGATAACCGATATTGATGCTGCTGCAGATGCATTATCGGATGCTATGACACAACAACCTTCCGGAACAACATCTTTTTATCTGTTTCGGATGATTTGGTCATGGCCTAATCAGGTTGCTGATGTAATAAATACATTGAAAAATGATAGGACTGACTTGGACATAAAAGTCGTTGATCCTTATAACTTCTTTAAACTTTTTAAAGATGTTTATGCGCCAAGTGCAATTTATGATAATGAGTTAAACGGAGAGGTTAATTGTCTGCTTTATGATAATTCAAATGCTCTTTCGGTAAAAACAACTCATAAAGTAAAACAGGTTGATATATATTCTATTGATGGCAGGGTTTTAAAAACTGCCGTTTCAAATTTTAATTCCATTAATATTAGTGATCTGAAATCAGGGAATATGTATTTGATCAAAGTTTTTCTTGATAAAGGAATCGCTGTGAAGAAAATCATCAAATAATAACATTACTAACTAACGTTAAAATATAAAACAGTGAAGAAGCTGGTTCTTTTTGGTGCAGGTAAAATTGGAAGATCTTTTATTGCCCAGTTATTTAGCAAGTCGGGATATGAAGTTGTGTTTGTGGATATAAATACAAAAGTAATTGATGCCCTTAATAAAAATCGTAAGTACAAAGTTATTGTAAAATCGGAAAAGGGTGATGAAATAATCTGGGTTTCTAATGTCAGGGGATTGTTATCGACTGATACTGAAAATGTAAAAGAAGAGATATCAAGTTGTGGTCTGCTTGCCATGTCGGTAGGCTTAAATGCAATACCCAAAGTTGTACCATTAATTGCGGAAGGGATCATGCTTCGTTTTAGTGAAAATAAAGGAAACCCACTGGATATTATTTTGGCTGAAAACCTTCGCGATGCGGCCAAAATAGTAAAAGGTGAACTCATGCAGTACCTTCCTGATGGTTTTGACTTTGATAATTATGTTGGTCTAGTGGAAACAAGTATTGGCAAGATGGTTCCGATAATGCCCGAGTCAGTAATGAACGAAGATCCGTTGCTGGTATTTGCAGAGCCTTACAATACTTTGATTCTTGATAAAAAAGGGTTTAAAAATTCTATACCGCAGGTGGAAGGTCTGGCCTTGAAAGATAATATGGCAGCCTGGGTTGACAGGAAGTCATTTATACATAATTTTGGTCATGCAGCAGTGGCTTATTATGGTTATTCAAAATATCCTGAACTGAAATTTATTTATGAACTCATAGCCAAATATGATGTTTATGGATTTGCGAGAAGTGCCATGTCTCAGTCTGCCGATGTGTTGATGAAGCACTATCCGGGAGAGTTTACGAAAAAAGATTTATCAGATCATATCGATGATTTGTTGTACAGGTTTGCAAATAAAGCACTGGGAGATACTGTTTACAGGGTTGGTCAGGACTTATATCGAAAACTGGGCCCTGAAGATCGTATAGTTGGAGTTTTAAAACTGGCATATAAGTATAAGTTGCCATACGGTAAAATTTTATACACCTTAAAATGTGCAATGATTTTTAATGCAACGGATCAGAACGGGAAAAGAAGTGAAAATGATATACGTTTTTCAGAGTTTTTGAAAAAAAATGGCATTAGTTCTGTTTTAAAGCAGGTTTGCAGGCTGGATCCCGCTGATTATCCCGAAATCTATAATGAATTATTGAAATAACTTTATTGGTATTTTGAAATTTTAATTAAAGTTTCAAGTAATTGTAGCTATTAAATGATTTATAATATCCTTGCAAATATTATATGTTGTGATCATATTAATTTAAATGATTGAAATAAATCAGGTTATATCTCAATAATCTGTAAAAAAAATAAAAAAAAACACCTAAAAGGTTTTAGATTTTTAATATTATTTTTATATTTGAATAATATTTAATCTAATTACTAATTGTTAACTAAATTCTATTTCTATGAAAAAGAAAAATTACTCCATGTTGAAAAGTGCTTTAGTAGCATTTATGTTTTTGGGAACCTTTGCATTAGGCGCTCAAACACACATCACTGACAGAGCAGGATTGGAAGCAATCGCAAATGATCTTACCGGAAGTTATATTTTAGACAACGATATTGATTTATCCGGTGCAGACTGGGTTCCTCTCGGAGCTTTTTCAGGAACTCTTGATGGTAATGGTCATAAAATCTTGAATATGACTATTAATGTGGCTGACAATGGTGAAGTAGGGTTTTTTACAAAGATTGATTACGGTGGTGATAATTCTATGACCGTTAAGAATTTAGGTTTTGTTAATGCAAATGTAACCTGTGGTAAACAAAATGTTGGTATTATCGCAGGTAAAACAGGACCTGCTACATTTGATAATTGTTGGGTCGAGAGTGGTAAGGTGACTGGTGCAGATTGGGGAGTTGGTAGCTTGGTAGGTAATGCTTATGGTATTACCATTACAAAATGTTATAGTTATGCAGATGTGTATGGAAAAGCTGGTCATGTAGGCGGACTTGTTGGTGATTTGAACGGCGGTAAGATAGAGGATTCTAATTATTGGGGAAGGGTTACTAATGATTCAGGAGCCCCTGCATCAGGTGGAATTGTTGGCTGGGTACACGATACTACTTGGTCTCCGTTAAAAGAAAATGATATTAGCAGGTGTTATGCAAGGGGAATTGTTGAAGGTATTAATGGTGGTTGGGCTGCTACAGGAATTGTTGGTATTGATGATGTGGATGATGCAAATTCTCCGTTGACGGTTACTGATTGTATTGCAGCTCAAAGCTCTCTTACTCCTGTTGGTAACAGGGTGTTGGTTAACTTTAAAGGATCTCAATACATTAAAGTGGTAAATTCATACGGGACAACACCCGGAAACTGGCAAGATGTTGGAGCTGAAAAGCAGGATGGAGCTGATATGACAGAAGAACAGTTTAGAGATCAAACCTTTTATGATAATAATCTGCCGAACTGGATATTTGAAAGTTTTGATGGAAATGTTTGGGAGATGACCAATGATGGTCCTCTGTTGGTGGGTCAAATTGCTCCTCCTACTCTTCCAACTGCTATTAGGAGGTTGAAAGAGAATTCCAATGCAAAAGTCTACTCCAGTAATGGTAAGATATATGTCAAAGGAGCTGAAGGTAATTCTACAGTAAGGATCTATGATGTAACAGGCAGATTAATTGAGGAGAAAGCGATTAAATCCGACAATGAGATATTTGAAAATAAAGGTTTGTTGATAATTGAGGTGGTTTCTCCCGGTGCAAGAGGGACTTATAAAGTACTGAATAGATAAGGGAAAGGGATAATAAATACCTGAATTAAATATATTTAAAGCCGGGGTGTCTGTTTTATATGATATCCCGGCTTTTTTATTTTACGATAGTTTAAACATTATTTGTAATGTGATGGATCAACCAGAATAAGACGAAAACCACGAATGTGGCACTCATGCCAAATAAAAAGGGTCAGCAATCATGCTAACCCTTTAATTATCAATTGTCGGGATGAGAGGATTTGAACCTCCGACCCCACGCCCCCCAGACGCGTACTCTAACCGAACTGAGCTACATCCCGATTTAACGGTGCAAAGATAATCAATTTCATTTTTCAAGCAAGATGTTTTTGTGCGTTTTTAAACAGAAAAAATCTTAGAGCAATTACTTTAATGTTTTGTTATATGACCTTATATCCGTAAGTTATTTATTTTTTTTAATCAAATCACTTGCGGATTAAGGTAAACCCCGATTTAGAAAATCACGGATTACAGTGAGTGTAACGAAACTGTAACCGATTGATTTTCTTATATCGAATCCGGAAGAAATACTTTTCTTACGGATTTTGGGTGTGAATTGAACTCTTTAATTATTTTTGTATGCGGAGTAAAAAAAAAATGAATGGCATACAACGGTGATAATAAGAAATTGCTTGACGGACTGAAGAACGGACTGGAGTCTGCCTACGAGGAGCTGTTCATGACTTATTACGCCCAGCTTGTTGTTTTTGCCAATAAGATACTCGGTGACGAAGACCTCTCACGGGAAATGGTGCAGGATGTGTTTGTGATGTTTTACGAAAAAAGGGAGGTTCTGAATATTCATACTTCTCTTAAGTCCCATTTGTACCAGACCGTAAGGAACAGATGCCTGAACGAGATAAAACGCAACCAGATACGCAGGGAACACCATGCCGGTATTTTTATTGATAAAAAGAATGAAGAGGCATATTTTGCCGATAAGTTGCAGGAGACCGAACTGGAAGCAAGGATCTTTGCCATTGTGGAGTCATTGCCCAAAAAGTGTAAACGTATCTTTGAGATGAGCCGGTTTGACGGTATGTCGAATCAGCAGATAGCTGATGAACTGGAGTTGTCGAAAAGGACTGTGGAAACACAGATAAGTAAAGCACTTAAAATATTAAGAGAGCACCTGAAAGATTATGTACCTGCCGTTATTTTTTTTATCTTGTGGCTGTTAGGGAGATGATTTAAATTATTGCCCGAGAAATATGGTTAAAAAGAGATGGTTTTTTGAAGTTTTAATACGTGTGTTGCCCTGTTCAATTGTCTTAGAGTAGCACAAATCTGAAAAAGAATAACATGGAATTTATATTGCAATTGTTGGCGCAGCTTTTTTCAGCTCCCGTTGAAGAGAATAAGGTGGTTGAGAAGGAAGAAGTTAAGCATGTTGAAATGGTGAGTGAGACTGAGAAAATAAAGGCTTTGGAGGAGCAACTGGAACCAAACTTTTTTAGTGTACTTGATTTTCATTAAAATTTGAACAGTACAATTGATCATGGAAGAAAACTCGAGGATAGATATGTTAATTGTAAGGAAACTTACCGGCGAGCTCACGCAAGAGGAGTGTGATGAGCTTAATGATTTTGTTTCCGCAAGTGAACATAATCGAAAGTATGTTGAAACATACGAACGGTTGTGGCATGAAAGCAATAAGAGTCTTTTCCATAAAATCAATGAAAAAGAGGACTGGAAGAATGTCCGTTCCAGAATGGGCTTTAACCACAGGCGTATCACCTCCACAAGGCGGCAGTTTATGCGTATTGCTGCTGTTCTTATTCCTGCACTCATAATTCTTGCAGCTGTTTCGGCATATTATTTTGTGCCGGGCTTTGGCCGGTTAACTGCCTACGATGCCACCTCCAAAGATATCATTACCCTGCCCGACGGGTCGGAAGTTACGCTTAAGAGCGGGAGCAGCCTGACTGTTGTTCGGGGGCTTAAAGGAGAGAAGAGAAGGGTTAAACTGAAAGGGGAGGCTTTTTTTGATATTGCAAAAGACCATACGCATCCCTTTGTTATATCGGTAGCCAGTGTTACTGTTGAGGTTTTGGGAACGGCTTTTAATCTTGAGAAGAACGGCCAGGAGGTTAGGATAGATGTTGTGAGGGGTGTTGTGAGGTTTTCGGGAAAGCACGAAGAGGTTCTTGTGCATAAAGGAGAAGAAGCTGTTTTTGATGGCAATACCATACATAAAACGGATATCAGGGATGAGAATTTCCTGGCATGGAAGACAGGTGTCATGAAGTTTAAGGATGCTGGATTGAAGGATATCCTGGAAGTTATAACCGATACTTACGATGAAGTTAAAGGATATAAAATAAATTCTCCTGCCGACGTGAAGGTTACTACCGAGTTTGTCAATCAGCCACTTAAAACGGTACTTAACGAACTACAGATACATTTTAATAAAAAATTTGTTTTACATGAAGGTATTTTGGTCATCTCTGATTAAATTTGGGGATGATCAAGATAAATGTATAAACAGAAGTTTCCGATATATAGTTATTTTCTTCTTTTTACTATTGTTCTTTTTTCACAGGCATCTTTCGGACAGAGTATTCTGCAAAAGAGGGTGAAAATAGTACACCCTCACGGTTCTGCAATTTCATTTCTTGATCAGATAGAGAAAAGCACCGGTATCACGCTAAGTTACAGTAATAAACTATGTTTTTTTGATGCCCGTACCTGCCCGTATAAAGAGGCAACGATCGAGGAGTTGTTAAACTGGGTTTTCCGTGACTGTCCTCCCGATTATATCGAAAAGAGCAACAAGATCATTATCAGGCCTGTCAGGTCACGGCGCAGCAAATACACCATCAGCGGATATGTCAGGGATGCAAAGACTAACGAACTCCTGATAGGCGCTAATATCTATGATCTGAACACTTATCTGGGAACTACAAGTAATAATTTTGGTTTCTTCAGCCTTACGCTTCCTGCCGGTGAGGTGTCATTTAACGCTTCTTACATAGGATACGATAAATATGTTTCTTCTTTTGATC
>JALVJU010000025.1 GCA_027034005.1 Marinilabiliaceae bacterium | reverse complement strand
ACCTCTCCTTCCGATAGTGCCGGGTGGCCTGCCGGCAGAACAGACTTCAGATAGTCGCGGTAATCACTGCCCTGCAGGAAGCATACACTCATGCTCTCTTTCGGGTTTTTGTTCCTTACAAAACCGTGCTGTACTGCAAACTCTTTTATCTCTGTTTTTGTAAATTCCCCCAATGGGAAAACAGCTTTTTGCAATATCTCCTGACCAATATTCCACAGGTAGTACGACTGATCCTTTGCCGGATCGATACCTTTTTGAATGTAGTAGTTTCCGGCTCTTTCCGCAAGTCTCACATAATGGCCTGTAGATATGTAATCGCAGTTGAATTTAAATGAAAGGTCGTATAGAAATTTCCATTTTATCACCTCGTTGCAACGGATGCAGGGATTGGGTGTTTCGCCTTTCAGATAGCTGTTGACAAAGTAATCGATAACGTCACGCCGGAACTCCTTTCGGCTGTCAATAACATGGTGCTCGATCCCCAGTCTCTCCGCCAGCTTTTGTGCATCTTTTATCCATGGGGAGTTTTCCCTGGAAGTGTAGGTCAGAAGAGTCATCCCGATAACCTCATACCCCTTCTCGCGGAGCATCAGTGCCGCAACGGAACTGTCAATTCCGCCGCTCATACCGAGAAGAACCCTTTTGCGCATTATCTTTTTTATAAAGATTAGAGTTAAAAGTTTAAAGTTGAACAATCTCTAAACTCTTTCAACCATAGAACCATTTAACCTGTCTGACTGCGCAGCCAGGCAGGCCATAGAGCCATAGAAATTTACTGCACACTCGGGTCGTTCAGGTTTTTCCGCACTCCCGCCAGGAATTTCTTCATTCCTTCACTGTCCTTTTCTTTGATCAGCTCGAGAAGATGCTTCAGTTGAAAGCGTATGCTCTCAACCTGCTCATAAGTGTATGGATTGAAAAGTATCTCACTCAACAGATAGTCATCTTCCGAAAGCAGGCCTTTGGCAATCTTCATGTGCTTATTGAAGGTTGTTCCCGGAGCTTTCTGGTGCCTCATGGAAGCGCCAAAAACAAGTGAAGAAGCAAAAGGGATCGACAAAGAGTATGCGATGGTCTTGTCATGCTCATCGAATGAATACTCGTGGATATTCAATCCGAGAGAACTGTAAAAATCCTTGAAGAAAGCCTTCCCGAGATGATCCGACTCTTTGATGATAATGGCATGGTGCTGCTGCAGCTCTTTCAGGTTTGCAAAGGTAGGGCCGAACATCGGGTGGGTCGAAACGAACCGCCTACCGCTCTTCTCGTAAAACTCCTTAAAACCTGTTTTCACAGAAGCGATATCGGAAAGGATGCATGTATCGGACAAGTATGGCATCACCTCTTCAAAAGCTTTAATGGTATGCTTCAGGTTGACGGCATTTATCAGAACTTCAGGATTGAATTCCTTTATCTGTTCCTTCTCTGTCAGCCGCTGAGTATTGAAAACAAATTTCAGTTTCTCAATGTCAGGATCATATATCGCCACATCATGCTGCAGGCACAGGGCATCTGTCAGCCAGGTGCCCATCTTTCCTGCTCCGAGAATGCATATTTTCATATCACTGTTTTTTCTTTTGCAATTCTTTGTTCATCAAATCGTTCTGAATATGTATTGATTCCTCGTGAATTGTCTCAAAGATATCGATAACAAAATCAGGATTTAGGCCTTTCTCATTTGCCTTTTCTCGACGCTTGGTAAGTATCTCATCATACCTGCGGGTCTGAAGGATGGTGATGTTATTTTCAAATTTATATTTTCCTATCGCCTCAGATATCTTCATCCTCTCTTTCAGCAGATCAAGCAGTTGATTGTCCAGTGCATCGATTTTCTCCCTAAGGTCATCAAGTTCGGTGCGTGGAACATCTATCTTGGGCTTACGAAGAACGATACTCTCGATCATGTCATGAAGTTCATCCGGGGTGATCTGCTGTTTTGCATCACTCCATGCCTTATCGGGATTGATATGCGACTCGATGATCAGTCCGTCGAAATTAAGGTCCATGGCTTCCTGCGATATCTCTTTAAGCAAATCACTTCTGCCTGAGATATGGCTTGGGTCGTTGATGATAGGCAATTCCGGGATACGGCGCCGAAGCTCGATAGGTATCTGCCAGT
>JALVJU010000024.1 GCA_027034005.1 Marinilabiliaceae bacterium | reverse complement strand
CGCAATGGTATTGAATCAGTGACGACAAGCTCTTTCAGGCCTGAATTTTCTATTCTTTCGTAAGCAGGTCCGCTGAGAACGGCGTGAGATGCAAACGCCCTTACGCTCAAGGCTCCCTCTTCCAGCATCATGTCGGCTGCCTTGGTCAGTGTGCCGGCAGTGTCCACCATGTCGTCGACAATGACCACATTCTTGCCTTTCACCTCCCCGATAATCCTCATCTCTTCTATCACGTTGGCTTTTGCACGTTGTTTGTGACAAATGACCATGGGAGTGTTGAGGTGTTTAGCATAAGTGTTGGCACGTTTCGAACCGCCCACGTCCGGTGATGCTATCACAAGATTATCAAGGTTAAGATTTTTTATGTGAGGTAAAAATTTGAATGATGCATAAAGGTGATCGACAGGGATATCAAAGAAGCCCTGTATCTGATCGGCATGAAGGTCCATTGTGATTATGCGGTCAACACCTGCCGTTGTGAGCAGATCGGCTACCAGCTTTGCGCCGATGGAAACACGCGGTTTGTCTTTCCTGTCCTGGCGGGCAAAGCCGAAATATGGTATCACGGCAACTATTTTGTAGGCCGATGCTCTTTTGGCTGCATCTATCATCATCAATAGCTCCATGAGATTGTCCGATGGCGGGAAAGTAGACTGTACCAGGAAGACATGCGTTCCTCTGACGGTCTCTTCAAAACTTGTTTCAAACTCTCCGTCACTGAATCTGATAGTGTTGATCTTACCAAGGCTCCTACCTGAGGCAAGACTGATTTTTTCTGCAAGATAACTGGTTGCTGTACCGGGAAAGATCTTGATTGGCGCTTTAGGTGGCATTTTATGTTAATTTGTGGTTTTACTGTTTCTATAAATGCTTTGCAAAGATAAAAAACAAAATAATTTAATCATATAGAAGTGTTGATATGAACATAAAATTTTAACAGCTCCATCTCCAATCCTTCCCTATGAGAGAAGGTAGATACATTTTCCCTAATCGTAAAACAAATACTTATGTCATTCAATATATTCATCGGATGACTTCATAGGTGATCAATGGTTAGTCATCCGATGAATGCCCGTTCCATTGCTTATTGATCTCTTCTATGTAGTCAAGAATCTCGTCCCTGCCCTTGCCGGTAACAGCTGATGTGTGAAATGCTGGCGGCAACTCTTCCCAGTACTCCAGCAGTTGCTCTTCAATCGCTGATATCTGTTTGTCATAGGTTGTTTTTTTCAGCTTGTCGGTCTTAGTGTAAACAATGCTGAAGGGTATCTGGTTTTCCCCCAGAGTTATCATGAATTCAATATCTATTTTCTGCAATGGTATGCGTGAATCTATCAGTACAAAAAGGTTCATCAGGTTCTCACGGGAGAAGATATACTTTTCGATAAGTTTTCCGAAAGATTTTCGCAATGTTTTTGACACTTTGGCATATCCGTATCCCGGCAAGTCGACAATGTACCAGTTGTCATTTATCAAAAAGTGATTTACCAATTGGGTTTTCCCCGGCGTTCCGGATATCTTCGCCAGTTTTTTTCGTCCTGTCAGCATGTTTATCAGTGATGATTTTCCTACGTTCGACCTTCCGATGAAAGCATATTCCGGCATCGAAGGTTTAGGACACTGGTCCACTTTCTGACTGCTTTTTACGAATTTTGCTTCTTTGATCTGCATACTGAAATGTTTTGCTGCAAAGGTAGTGAAAGTTTAACACCCAAAATCCGCAATAAAATATTTTTATTGCGGATCGATGTAAGAAAATCAATCGATTACAGTTTCGTTGCACTCACTGTAATCCGTGATTTTCTAAATCGGGGTAATAATGGAACTTTCTTGCATGTTTAGGGAATTATGATGAATTTTGAAAAAAATAAAAGAATAAGCTATGAATGGATTGTATCCGTTAAAATTCAGGCCCATTTTTAAAGAGAAGATATGGGGCGGTCAAAAGTTAAGGACGGTACTTAACAAGGATTTCTCTCCGTTGTCCAATGCAGGTGAGAGCTGGGAGCTATCGGGTGTTGAAGGGAATATTTCTGTTGTCACAAATGGGTTTCTTGCAGGGAATGACCTTAATGAACTTCTTGAGATATATATGGGCGACCTCGTGGGGGACAAGGTGTATGAGAAATTTCAAAATGAGTTTCCCCTTCTGATAAAATTCATAGATGCCAATGATGTGCTCTCAATACAGGTGCATCCCGATGATGAACTCGCCATGAAGAGGCATAATTCAAATGGTAAAACCGAGATGTGGTATGTTCTTCAAGCCGATGAGGGGGCATCACTGATATCAGGTTTTTCTCGTAAGGTATCGAAAGAAGAGTACCTGAAGTATCTTGAAGAGAAAAAGCTGGAAGATATTCTCATGAAGCATGAGGTGACTGAAGGGGATGTTTTTTTCATTCCGGCCGGCAGGGTACATGCTATTGGCAAAGGAATACTGCTTGCCGAGATACAGCAGACTTCAGATGTGACATATCGAATCTACGATTTCGACAGGAAAGATAATGACGGGAACACGAGGGAACTACACACAGAGCTTGCCCTTGATGCCATCGACTACGAGTACTATGATGATTTGAGAACGGATTATCCCCGTGAGATGAACAAAACAGTAAACCTTGTATCATGCAAATATTTCAATACAAATCTGCTGGAATTTGATCTGGTGATAGAGAAGGATTTTTATCATCTTGATTCTTTTCTTATTTATATGTGTACTGACGGTGAGTTTGAAATATGTTACGGTCAGGGTGAGTGTGTCAATGTTAAGAAGGGTGAGACGGTTCTTGTTCCTGCCGAGTTGAGAACCATCAAACTGAATCCTTTGAAAAAGACAAAAGTACTGGAGGTGCATTTGTAAAAACCAAGAAGGGTCGTTGGCATTCTTCGACAAGAGGCTTTCGATAGTTTTAGAACAGGTGTATTGCACAGGAATATAGATGTGTATTAATGTTTCGGTGCTACGCACCTTGAGAGAACATGTGATTATATGGCTACAAATATTGCACGGCTCTGCCGCTTGTTCTGCATGGCCCAAAGATATCCTGTTTAAATCGCAAGCAGATTTCAGGTGTAAAGTTTTAAATCTAACAAAAATTGAAAAATAACACAAAAAGTTATTCTTTCTTGTTTTTGTGGAGATTAAATTGTTAGCTTTGTACCGTCAAGTCCCGGGTTAGTATCTCTTTTGCATAGATGTTTTATTTTATCCAGGGATTTCCTGTTTTCAGTTTTACTTAAATATACTTTAAAATGAAAGTTTTGAAATTTGGCGGAACGTCAGTGGGTTCAGCCAAAAGGATCAAGAGCGTGGCCGACCTGGTTTCCGGTAATGGAAGAAAGATAGTTGTGTTGTCGGCTATGGCGGGGACTACGAACAGCCTGGAGGAGATAACTCGTTCTTTGTATAAGAAGGATAATGCCGGCGCCAACAAGGTTGTTGACAAGCTGGAGAAAAGATATACTGAAACAGTCGATGAGCTGTACACGTCGGAGGAGTATAAGAAAAAAGGCAGGGATATCGTTGGCTCTTACATGGAGCATATCCGGTCGTTTACGGTGGATATGTTCACTGTATACGAGGAGAAGGCTATCCTTGCACAAGGCGAACTGCTTACTACTGCCCTGTTTTACTACTACATGGAGGAGCAGGGGAGAAGTGCCGCACTTATCCCGGCATTGGATTTTATGCGCATTAACTCAAATAACGAGCCCGATACAACATACATAGAGGAGAACCTGAAAAAGCTTCTTGAGAAACATAATTCCGAAGAGGTACTGATAACCCAGGGTTACATATGTCGTAATGCCTTTGGCGAGATAGATAATCTTCAGAGGGGCGGGAGCGACTACTCCGCATCGCTGATAGGTGCAGCCATAAAGGCAGAAGAGATACAGATATGGACAGACATTGACGGCATGCACAATAACGACCCGAGAGTGGTTGAAGGTACGCGTTCGATATCTGAATTGTCGTTCGACGAGGCTGCTGAGCTTGCCTATTTTGGCGCCAAGATACTTCACCCTACCAGTGTGCTTCCTGCCAAGCTGGCAAATATACCGGTGCGGTTGCTGAACACACTGGAGCCTGATGCTCACGGAACCCTCATCTCATCGAAACAGCATAAAAACCGTATAACGGCAGTTGCTGCCAAGGACAACATCACGGCCATAAAAATAAAGTCGGGACGAATGCTGCTTGCTTATGGTTTTCTGCGTAAGGTTTTTGAGATATTCGAAAGTTACAGGACACCGATAGATATGATCACAACATCTGAGGTTGGTGTCTCAGTAACAATCGACAGCGATGAGCACCTTGATGAGATAGTTGAAGACCTGAAGAAGTACGGTTACGTTGAGGTTGACAAGGACCAGGTGATAATTTGTATTGTTGGCGATCTTGTGGCTGAGAACAACGGCTATGCATATAAAATACTTGAAGCGGTAAAAGACGTGCCTCTCAGGATGATATCGTACGGTGGAAGCAATTACAACGTTTCGCTTCTGATAAATGCAAAAGACAAGGAGAGAGCACTGAAAGCTTTAAGTGGTAAACTGTTTTAACGGAATTGATGATGTTTGACGAAAGAGTGATAAAAAAACTGGGACGTATAGATACGCCTTTCTATTATTACGATATGGACCTGCTGCGCAGCACCCTTGCATCGGTAAAAGAGGAGGCCGACAAATATAATTACAAGGTACATTATGCCTTCAAGGCAAATGCCAACGGGCGTATACTTAGGGAGATAAGGGATTATGGTTTTGGCGCTGACTGCGTGAGCGGTTATGAGGTGCAGAGGGCCCTTGAAACAGGCTATGCACCTGAACAAATCGTTTTTGCCGGAGTGGGAAAAGCCGACTGGGAGATCAATCTCGGCATTGATGCAGGAATAGAGTCCTTTAACGTTGAGTCAATACCTGAATTGCTGATCATTGACGAACTGGCAGGGAAGAAACGGAAGGTTGCTAATGTTGCCCTGAGGTTGAATCCCAATGTCAACGCAAATACCCATCACTACATCACCACAGGCCTTGAAGAGAACAAATTCGGGATAAACCAGTGGGACCTTGAAAAGGTTGTAGAAGTGCTTAAGAGTCTGAGTAATGTCCGTTTTATTGGTATTCATTTTCACATCGGTTCCCAGATAACTGACCTTGGCTCTTTCAGGGACCTTTGCCTGAGGGTGAACGACCTGCAGGAATATTTTGTTTCGAACAGGCTTTATCCTAAAGTGATAAACCTTGGCGGCGGACTTGGTATAGACTATGAGAAACCGGACGAAAACCCCATGCCTGATTTTAAAGAGTTCTTTGCGCTGTTTGATGAGCACCTTCAATTGAACGCAGATCAGGAGGTGCATTTTGAACTTGGCCGTTCCATGGTGGCCCAGTGCGGAAACCTGATATCCAAAGTGCTTTATGTGAAGGACGGGGTGAACACCCGCTTTGCCATCATCGATGCCGGTATGAGCGACCTTATCCGTCCGGCACTCTATCAGGCATATCACCGTATCGAGAACCTTACATCGGATGCAGAAAAGGAGAAGTACGATGTGGTAGGGCCTATCTGTGAATCATCCGACAGTTTTGGTAAGGCGGTCAACCTGCCGAAAACAGAGCGTGGCGACATTATCGTAATTCGTTCTGCCGGCGCTTACGGTGAGGTCATGGCATCACAGTATAATCTGCGAAGACTGCCACTGCCGTACTATTCGGATGAGATGTGAGAGGATTTGAATATATGTGTTGCGACTGGTAAGATGGGGTTAGTGAAAGGACATTGCAAACAATGTTCTCAAACCGGTTTATGTTTATAATTTGAATATCGTATATATTTCCACAAGGTTGAGCCTGATATCCTATGATTTAGAGAAATGCTTTAAACCCTAACTTTTCTCTTTTTACGTAATAGGTATACTTAGGTCTGCTCGGTTGAATATAAACAAGTTGTATAATTGTATTTTAATCCAGTCTTAATAATATATAGGGTTGGTGAAGTACATTAGGAGCTAAATAGCAGTTTTACTATCTAATGATTATTTAATCATATTTTCCCAACGTTCTAGATCTATGCTACTAAAATCTGCATAGCCTCCTGCCTCAACACTATCCCAAATCTCAAATTCCGAAATATTATATTTTAAACCAATGTTAAAACTTTGATCCGTTAAATCGTTAGGCCCTTTTGTTTGAGCTGCTATAGCACCGCCTAATTCCATAAAGGTCTGATAGATAGGTAAAGCACCGCTGGTTAAGTTTTCTTGTAAACCATGATTTGAGAGAACAGCTCTTTCTCCATATCGAGTTTTAAACATTCTCATAACATGAGTAGTGAAATTGATATCATTAATAGGAACGCCCGTATCAATTTTTCTATAAGTATT
>JALVJU010000023.1 GCA_027034005.1 Marinilabiliaceae bacterium | reverse complement strand
AAGAACATGGACTATCAAGACAACGTCATGAGGGCATTTGGGATAAAGGTCGCTGACATGGACACAGTGAACAGGTTCCTTGAAAAACTGTCGCCCAACTATTTGGAAGAAATAAAGTACGATATGGCCAGGACGCTGTTCCTGAAGTGAAGTTGTGGACCGTCTATCCCGGATATGTGGTGACCCGTTCGGGTGACACAATTCGCGGATATGTGAAGCTCAACAATCTGGTCGATAATCAGGAGAAGGCACTTTATTATAAGAATCCCGAGGACAAGAAATACGCCAAAAAGTACAAACCCAAAGACATCAAAGGGTACAGAACCGGCCCCAGGGAATATGAGTCGTTCAAATTCTGGCCCGGGGGCGGAGCAGCCAACGCTTACCATTTCTTCCTGAAGTTAGTTGACGGCCCCATAAAATATTACCGTTGGTACTACGAACCGGAAGCAAGGACTCAGAAGCGTTTTGTTGTTGATGACAAAGGGGTTAAGATCGACCTGAGCTTTGATGAAAAAGACCTTCACTACGAAGAGATAGCAAAAAAGCTTAACGAAAAACCGGTTAAAATAGGGCTGAAATATAAAAGTGTGATGAGCAAACTGGTGAAAGAAGACAAAGAACTTGCCAACAAGATACTTAAAAAAAGAAAAGGGCTACACCATTGGCAATACCTGTAAGATCATTGAAGAATACAACGAGTGGTACAAAACCCACAAATTGTCAACGTCCAGATAGTTCGAAGTACCGACACGGCATCCCATCAAACATCATTTACCGTAAAGCCCGGTATTTCCCCTTTCCCATTCCGGTAGCAGTTTTTGTACCAGTTCCGGATGCTCACCGGCAATATTTACATCTTCAATATCCTTATTTGTATGATCGTAAAGCTCATACACCTTTTTGTTGTTCCTGAAATAAACGGTGAAACGGTATTTTGGTGTTCGCATTGAAATCCCGTTGCCGAAATAGCTGTATGCTGTATTGTCCCAATTATCGGTTTTTCCTTGGAGCAAAGGCACCATGCTTTTACCGTCAACCCAGTCCGGGACCTTCAAACCGCACAGTTCACTGATGGTAGGATAAAGATCAATGGCGCTGACCACATTCTCATTTTTCACCCCTTCTGCCATTCCCGGGACTTTCATTATCAATGTGCTTCTTGTGGCCCGTTCAAATATCGTGTGCTTGCCCCACACAAGCTGATCGCCCAGGTGCCAGCCATGATCGCCCCACACAACTACGATGGTGTTTTCATCAAGCCCGAGGCGTTTAAGCTCATCAAGCACCTTTCCCACCTGTGCATCTGTGTAACTGACACATGAGAAATAAGCATGGCGGAGTTTTCGTTCAAACTCCTCCGAAACAGGGCCTTTCAAAGAAGCTTTTTCATCTCCAAGTTTATAACCGTTGAGTTCACTGCTATTATGCAGACTTTGAGGACTTGATCCCTCCGGTATCCTGCGAACAGGAGCCAGGGGAATTTTATCTTCATCATACATATCCCAGTATTTCGCCGGAGAATTGAATGGCAGGTGCGGTTTAAAAAAACCAACAGCCAGGAAGAAAGGTTTATCTTTGGATTTAAGTTCTTTCAGTTTTTTTATTGCCAATTGTGCTGTAAGCCCGTCAACATAACCTGTATCATCAACCTCTCCCCTTTCATAAGGTTTAACCAGGTTGTTCAGTTCATTGCGATTTGTTCCATCGGCATACCCGAAAAAAGCATTATGTCCGGTGCCCCATTTTCCGGGGTCAAAGACCATCTCATCCCAGCTGTAAGGCAGTTCACGCACATTGCTTTTAGGTTCCAGGTACCCGTAAACATATCCATCCGGATAATGGCTTATCTTTCCAATCCCTACCGTGTAATACCCGTTTTGCCTGAGGTAATGAATGAATGTCTCCTGCTTTTGTGATTCCGGTTTGTGGGTTAGATATGTAACACAGGCATTATTCGAGAGTGCTTTCCTGTCTTTTGGCAGCAACCCGGTTAACATGGCATATCGTGAAGCTCCGCAGGTAGGCACCTGAGCATATTGTTTAGTAAAAAGAACCCCTTCGGATGCAAGTTTGTCGATATTGGGCGATTTGATCATTTCATTCCCATAACAACCCAATTCGGGCCT
>JALVJU010000022.1 GCA_027034005.1 Marinilabiliaceae bacterium | reverse complement strand
CGTTACATCACATTACGCATCAACCTGCGGGGCATCGACCTCACTACGTTCCTGCGTGAGGCAAAGGCAAAGATTAAAAAGAACGTCACCTTCGACCACACGAAAAACAGCATAAAGTGGAGCGGACAATTCGAGAACCAGAACCGTGCCTATGCCCGTCTGCAAATGATAGTCCCGCTGGCACTTGCCATTATGTTTCTGTTACTTTTCGGGGCTTTTGGCAGATTCCGCCAGGCAGCCCTGCTGATGGGTGTTGTTCCTTTGGCCCTGTTTGGCGGTATGCTTGCCCTGAACATCTTCGGCATGTCGCTGAACGTGTCATCGGCTGTGGGCTTCATATCCCTTTTCGGGGTTTCTATCGAGAACGGAGTGATAATGATAGCACATATCAACACGCTTCGGAAAGAGGGTATGGATTTAAAAAAGGCAACCATCGAAGGGTCTAAGCACAGATTCCGCCCCATTGTGATGATAGCCACCGTTGCCATTCTCGGCCTGCTGCCTGCATCTCTTTCAACCGGCATTGGCTCCGACGTGCAGAGACCACTGGCAACCGTCATTGTTTACGGTCTGTTCTTTGCTACGGTTATCACTCTTTATGTGCTTCCGGCAATGTATTACCTCGTAGAGAAAAAATGGAGCAACAAAAACACCTGGGAGGACGGGAAATAACCCCGGTTCATTTGCTATGTTTAACTAACAAAAAACAACTGATGAAAAAATATATCAAAACAGTGTTACCGGTTCTTTACCTGGTTTTGTTTTCAACCGGTGCAACAGCACAAACCGATAGTTTGAAAAAAGAGTATCCGGTTGACCTGAACACATACATCAATATCGTAGGCCGTAACAACCTTGAGTACGCGGCCGAGAAGTACAACATAGGGATATCGGAAGCTGCCATAGTTATGGCAAAGGTCATCCCTGACCCTGCCCTGTCGTTCGACTGGCTGGAAAACAGGGAGGCCGGGGAAAGAACAGGATTCGGTTTCTACTCCGAGCTGGGAACAACTATCGAACTGGGAGGTAAGAGAAAAGCACGCATCAGGTATGCCGAAACAGAAAGAGACCTGACCAAAGCCATGCTTGACGATTATTTCAGGAACCTGCGTGCCGATGCTGCCCTCGTATTCCTTGAGGCAAAAAAGCAGGACCGTCTGTACGAAATGAAAAAGGACTCTTACCAGACCATGAAAAAACTGGCTGATGCCGACAGCATACGGCTGACACTTGGCAGCATTATGGAGATAGATGCCGTCCAAAGCAAGCTGGAAGCAGGCATCCTTAAGAATGAACTCATCCGGGCCGGGGCAACAAGGCATAACGCATTGAACGAATTAAACCTGACAGCCGGTGCGATGGCTTCCGACACACTCTTTCTTCCCGTCATTGAACTTAAAGGGGTAGTACGCAATTTCGACATCAACGATTTGATAAACATTGCCGTTCGAAACAGATCTGATGTTGTAGCCGCAAAGCTCAACATGGAATTGTCGGCCAAAAATACAAAACTCGTTAAGAAAGAGCGCATCATGGATCTCGATGTGAAACTTGCACTGGAAAACGATTACCTGAACCCCAATAATGTCCCGCCCGGCAAGATCATCACTGCCGGGGTAGGCATTCCACTGAAGTTCTCGAATATGAACAAAGGGGAGCTCATTGCAGCCGATTACTACGAAAAACAGGCGGCAAAACAGTACGAGTTTGTGGTGCAGAAGATCACAACCGAGATTCTGAAAGCATACCGGTATTTCATAGCAACAGAAAAGCAGGTGAACAATTTTAAAGTGAACATGCTAAAACAGTCAGAAAATGTACTCAAGGGAAAAATTTACAGTTACAACCGGGGAGAAACGTCCCTCCTTGAAGTGCTGAATGCCCAGAGAACCTACTATGAGATACAGTCATCGTACATCGAGGCGCTCACAGATAACTATTCGGCCCTGATAGAACTTGAGAGGGCTGCCGGCATCTGGGATCTTAAGTTCTAAAGAGAGTTAAAATATCCTGCCAGATTGTAGTTTTAAATCAATAACTCCCTTTTGACCAAGGGAGTTGTTGATTTGAAGTTTTATCAGGTACCACTACGGATTTTTTACTTCTTGAAAAGAAACCTGACATAAAGGG
>JALVJU010000021.1 GCA_027034005.1 Marinilabiliaceae bacterium | reverse complement strand
TTAAAAAGAATTTTGGGATAGTCACGGTCAGAAGTTTTCTTGTTACAAAACCGATGTCTGATGAATTTCGCCCTGAAAGCGGAGGTGAGGTAAAGTACGGCTTTGATCATGATTTTCTGGTTTCGATAGGAGGTGAGGCAAATCCGGATATCGTAGCAGGAAAGCCGTTTACTACCCCTGACGGAAAGCAGAACAGTTTTACTCCTCACTCCTGGGATGATGATTACATCGATCTGACAAAATTATTTGGGAGGCCGTCAAATGTCTTTACTTATCTATATACAGAAATAGAAAGCAGTTTTGAAGGAGAGGCATTTTTGCATATCGGCAGCAACGATGGTGTGAAAGTGTGGTTTAACGGCAAAATGGTTATCGGGTATAAGGCCAGGAACGGCAGGAGTGCGGAAAAATCGCAGAATGTGGTAAAAGTCGATATAAAAAAAGGCAGGAACACCATTCTGTTGAAGGTAGATCAGCTTGGCGGAGGATGGGGCGCTTATGTGCAGATATATAGTGCAAAGGAGAATGACAGGTACGCCAACCGTGTGAAGTACATGCAGGAAAAGAGTGCAAAGGTTGCAACCATTCTTGAAACAAGATCCATTTGTAAAGAGCCGGACAGGTATATCGGCTGGCCCACCATAACAAGAACTTCGTCGGGTGAACTTATTGCTGTTTTTTCCGGTGACAGAGATGAGCATATTTGTCCGTGGGGTAAAACACAGATGATTCGAAGCCGCGACAATGGTAAGACATGGACAGAGCCGGTAACCATAAACAATACGCCGCTGGATGACAGGGATGCCGGTATTGTGGAGACAAAGAACGGCACGCTTGTGGTAAGCTGGTTCACTTCGATGGCTTTCGATAGTCCGTCATCTTATGCCCGTAATCCCGGTTGGAAACGGCACAGGGAAAAGCTAAGCAAAGAAACTGTTGACCGATGGTTAGGCAACTGGATAAGGCGTTCCGTTGACGGGGGACGAACATGGGAAGAGCCGGTGAGGGTTTTGGGAACGGCGCCACACGGGCCAATTGTTTTAAAGGACGGCAGATTGATGCTAGTAGGAATAGCTGATGTAGATGATGAAAAAGTTCTTTCGGTTGAGGTATCGGAGGATGAGGGCAAAACATGGAAGATGATATCATCTGTCCCAATGGCCGAAGAGGATGAACCGGGGCCTTATTCGGAACCTCATGTGGCAGAACTGCCTGATGGTAAACTGATAGCCATGTTCAGGTATCAGCCGCGTGACAGGTCACAGGCATATCTCCGGCAGTCGGAGAGCATTGACGGGGGAAAAACATGGACAGTCACCCATAAAACCAATATATGGGGGTATCCACCACATCTACTCGTGCTGGATGACGGGCGGCTGCTTGTTACGTATGGTGTAAGACGGATCCCGTACGGAGAACGTGCCTGCATCAGCAGTGACGGAGGAAAAACATGGGATATCGGCAACGAGATAATTCTTACGGTCACTGACAATGATGATCTGGGTTATCCTGCCTCCGTTCAGTTGGATGACGGTTCGATAATCACCATTTTTTATCAGATAGACAAACCCGGTGAGAAAACATCGCTGATGATGACACACTGGAAACTAAAATGAATAAGATATATTGGAGGCGCGACTGGAAGTCGCACTCCCAATAAATATAAAAGATAGTCGGGACGCCACTCAAAGTGTCACCCCGGTGAAAAAACAAATAATTATGAAAAACCTGACACCCTTTCTACTGATACTCCTTATGGCGGTTAGCTTTTCCTGCTCAACAGGCAAAGAGAAAAACCTTAAAGTAAACACCCTTGAATGCGAATACCTTTCCAACCCATTAGGTATCGATGTCGCCACTCCGCGGATAAGTTGGAAAACTGTTGCGGATTACGACGGTATGAAGCAGAATGCATACCGGATACTTGTGGCATCCGACATGGAGAAACTTGATAAAAACATTGGAGACCTTTGGGATAGCGATACTGTTTACTCCGATAAATCGAACCAGATCGTGTATGCCGGTAAGCCGTTGAAGTCGCGAGAAAAAGTGTTCTGGAAAGTCAGGGTTTGGGATACCGACGGGAATGTTTCGCCCTGGAGCGAAGCGGCATCCTTGGAAACGGCTTTTCTT
>JALVJU010000020.1 GCA_027034005.1 Marinilabiliaceae bacterium | reverse complement strand
AAATTGTCAAATGAAGCAAAACTATGTCCTTGCACTATTATACAATTTTTTGTCATTTTTGCAGCTTGTAAAGGCAACAACTAAAACAAGTGCTGTTAATATTAATGTCGTAGCTTGTCTCATTCTTATCGTATTTTTAAATGTTATTAATTAAACGGGTGTTTGTTAATATCTTCAATAGTTTTTACACTAACAACTTGTGAGTAAATTACAGTATTCTTGTTGATTAACATAATACGGGGGTTAAAATCAATTAATTTGTTTGTGATTGATATTTGTAGGGTATCAATTATAATGTTTTTATTATTTAAACCTATATCATTATTATCAAGGTAATTATAAATTCGTTTTTTTAATAAGTTTGATAATATTACGATTCCTGAATAATTAAGAACATCAGGAATAAGATTAGTAGCCTCATTAAAGCAGGAATTACACCCATCGAAAGGAATAACAAGAACAATAACCTTTTTGCTAAAATCAGTGTCCGGTGTCAATTCAGATAAAGTATTAATTACTATTCGGTCGCTGTCGCTTTTCGAATTGTTGTTACATGCAAAAGATATGGCATAAATAATAATAAAAAACACAACCTTAAACTTCATGTTCATTTACTCTTTTTTATTTTAAACAATTGGAACTCCAGTAGATCTTCATTATAGTCGGGATTGAAAGGATTGCTTAATGATAGATAAAGCCCTTCATCAGTAATAAAATATCCATTCATATCGTATTTGTCTTTCGGAAAAACGGTCTCCCCTATTATCTCTAGTTTGTCGTCAAGAATAATTATCGAGAATCTTTGTGGCCAACGCATCAAATCAGTTTTAGTACGCCCCTTTAAATTGCCTTGCTCAAATTCGAAGAAACGATAAAAAACATTACGATATGTATCGACAACCAAACGTGGAAAGCAAGCGCTCAACCCGGGCTTCTCAAAAGGTATGTAATTGTCTATTTTAGCATATTTGCTTTTAATAATATAATCGTCCCATATATTTCCGTCAGATGAAGTCCTAATGATATTGCTAAACATATAGTTTATGTAGAACCTGTTTTTGTACAAGAAAAAACCAAACCATTTTGGATAATGTTCATTATCCCAATAGTTTTCAGGAAAACCAACATTTAAAGTGTTAACAACTTTCTTTTGAGTATCGACAACAGCAACAAACCGTGTGTCTTTAGGGGGGTTATTAACGATCCCCGGGGGATAATAGGGGAGATAAATTTTATCATCTTTAAATGCCATTCGCATGTTCTCCAACGAACGGCTGTCGGGTGGGTTTATTAAACCATCATGTTTGTAATTTGAATAATCGATGTATGATATTAGTTTGCCTTTTGAATTTACCAAAAAAAGTCTGGTCAAATAGTTTGATGTAACATAAATGCTGTCTGGGTTCACAACCTCAAACCCGTTAACCCAACCAACTCCGTCAGGCCCCCGTTGTTCCAGGTTTATTATGCGTATCAGTTTTTGGGAACCTATGTTAAAGACACATATCTTATTGGTAAGCCCGCTTAAATAATACAGATATGATGAGTCGGGTGTGAAATAGGGCAAAACACAGGCAGAATTGTTAATTATGTTATTGGGTATTTTAAACGATAACTTTTTGTCCGTTGCAACAAGGCTTACCTTAACCCTTTGCTTATCGTTATTCGTGCTATCCTGACCACAAGAAAACAGGACTATAGTTATTATTGTTAAAAATAGACGTTTCATAAATATTTACTTTATTGTAAAAATTAGATTTAAAGGGACACATTGCTGTGTCCCTAAAATACTTGTTGCTATTGTGGATCTACTAAACAATAACAATGGCTCCCATGTGCCAAGCAACAGACACCGTAATTATCAAAGTCACATTTTCCCATGTATTCATTTGCCAATGCATTGTTGTTTGCGTTTTTAAATGGCAAGAATGAAATGCTGTTAACTGCCAATATGGAAACAATAGCTGCAAATGCAAAATGTTTATAAATTTTCTTTTTCAGAGTTCTTTTCTATTTTCTTTTTATATTCAGATAAAATCTCAGGATGAATAACAGGATTACCATATTGGATTATCCTGTTTGTTGAGTCGACCATAAATGTACGTTGATTTACATGACTTGTTATAAGTTTGTTAGAT
>JALVJU010000019.1 GCA_027034005.1 Marinilabiliaceae bacterium | reverse complement strand
AAATTAAATATTATCTTCCAGTCTTCATTAATAGTGCTATTAACTACTTTAATATTTTTCTTTGCAGGAGAACAACAAGATTTTATTTACTTTCAATTTTAACAAAATGTGGAAATTTTTCAAAACAATATTGTTCTTTACTCTGGTCGTTTCAATTACTATATTAATTCTAATTTTTATTCAACCCTATCTTTACAGAGTTTTGCCGAGTGATTATAAAAGACACGTTGTTCTTGAAAACTACTTTAATAAAAATAATAAGGGTGAAATTATAATCTTTGGTGCAAGTGAAACGATGTTTGGAGTCGACTCAAGAATAATTATAAAGGAGTTAAATATTTCAGGAGAAGCTTACAACCTGTCTTCAGTAGCCCAAAGTCTTTATGAAGCAAGTTATTATTATACAAGAGTTAAAAATAACACTAAAATCATTCTTCAAAATTCAACCCCAGCTTTTTTTTCCAAAAACAGAAAGCGTGCAATTGCTAAAGAAACTGCTATATCTATGTACCTAAGCGGATACAGGATAAGCAATGCAACTAAAAAATTAATTCCTGATTACAATAAGTTTTTTGACAATTCTGAACTACACAATTATTATGAAAGCCGGACTATGTTCAGGTCATACATTCATAACCTTATAAGACCGTTATTTGACAATGAGATTACAGACAAAACAAAAGGTCTGGAACTCTATTTCCCTAATCCTTTTATAAATAAAAAACATCCCAATTATCCTGTTTATGAATATGATTGTGATTTTTATAGATACAAAAATAAACCTGTAGATCAAATAAAGTTTATAAAAAGGGCTGTAACTTACTTCAACAAAAGAAACATTAAATATGTAATTGTCCTGATGCCCGTTAATCCGGATAACTGTTCTGAATGTTATGATGATTTCAACAAATATGCTGAAGAATTAAAAAAGATAGAGAATTTATATGTAATAAACATTACAAATATTTTGACACCGGAATACTTTTACGACGGATATCATGCGAACAGAGAAGGGGCAAAAATCATCTCAAAAGAAATCAGTAATAAAATTAAGATATTAAATCTTGATAACGATTTAAAATAAAGACATTAAATCAACCTGTTATTTTATCCAAAGCTGAAAACACACTATTGTTTGACTGGAATTCAGGCACCAGATCTTTCATCCTTGCCACGAGAAGTTCATCATTTTCAATTTGTAGTGCAAACAGAAGATCCGCAATTTGCTTGTTAACTGCATTAAAGTCATGTTCTCTTACCTTAGCAATCATAATTTTCTCATGATGAGTAGGAAGTGTATTTTCTTTTGACGCAAGTAACTCTTCATATAGCTTTTCTCCCGGTCTCAATCCGGTATATACAATATCTATATCTTCTCCCCGTTTCAAACCGGCGAGACGTATCATCTCTTTTGCCAGATCATCAATTTTTACCGGTTCGCCCATATCAAAAACAAATATCTCTCCTCCTTTTCCCATAAATCCCGCTTCAAGAACAAGCTGACAAGCCTCCGGGATAGTCATAAAATACCTGGTAATCTCTTTATGTGTAACAGTTACAGGACCACCCCTTTCTATCTGCTTCTTAAACAACGGCACTACAGAACCGTTCGATCCAAGCACGTTTCCAAATCGTGTAGTTATAAATGATGTCTTAATATTATTCAAATTAGCCATTGACTGGATATATATCTCACATATCCTCTTTGATGCTCCCATAACATTGGTAGGGTTAACAGCTTTGTCCGTGGAAACCATGACAAACTTATCAACCTGATATTTAACCGCCAGGTTAGCCATAACCCTGGTGGCACCAATGTTAACCCTGATAGCCTCGTAAGGAAATCTTTCCAAAAGGGGAACGTGTTTATATGCTGCAGCATTAAAAACAATATGAGGATTATGCTCTTCAAATACTTTATCCATCCGCTGTTCATTAGTAACATCCGCAAGGATGATCTCAAACGGAACATCATAATGACTTAACAAGAGCTCCTGCTGCAGATCATATAGAGGAGATTCTGCAATATCAATCAATAAGATCTTCTTTACGGGAAATTTAAGTAATTGTCTCACTATTTCTGAACCTATTGATCCGGCTGCTCCGGTAACAAGAATGATTTTTCCTTCCAGACCTTC
>JALVJU010000018.1 GCA_027034005.1 Marinilabiliaceae bacterium | reverse complement strand
CGCGGAGAGAAGACTGTGGAAGAGTGGCGTCAGCTTGGATTCTACCTTATCATGAAGTACAACGATGGATATGTGAAAGATGAAAAACATCACATAAATTCTGTTGGTTACCCTGAGGAGTGGTACAAAGAGGTAATAAAATGCGATGGCGATAAGTACAAGATAAAAGATGCCGGCAAAGAAAACCAGGTGAAATCGTTTTAAAGAGAAAAATCTTATGCTAAATAAAAATCCAATAATAAAAAGACTACTTTTGTAACCGGAATCAAAATTCATACTTCAATGGACGAAGGCCCCTGTTGTAACATATCAAAAAACTAACAATTCTGTAAGGGGCTTAAAACTCCTTGCAGGGCAAAATTGCAAGGAGGAAAATCATGATCAAGATCTTCAAGACATTCGGCGGTTATTCCGAGATAGGGGAACTGCAAAAAGGATGCTGGATAAACATTACAGATCCCACAGCAACTGAAGTACAAAAACTGACAACTGACTTTGGCCTGCCCGACGATATCATCAGCGATATCCTTGACCAGGATGAGAGACCGCGTGTTGAGTTTGACGACGACTGGACTTTGATAATCATCCGGATACCTGTTGTGGTAAAAGATGACGGGGTGCCTTTCCATACTATACCGCTCGGTATTTTCATCACCGAAGGTTTTACGCTCACACTCTGTTTGCATGACAATGAGGTTTTGCCAATAGGCCGACCGTCTCCGTTCCGTGAACAATACAAGGAGATAACCGACAGCATCAATTTCATCCTCCGCCTGTTTTTGCGTTCGGGCAATCTTTATCTAAGGTACCTCAAGCAGATTAATCAGATGACAGCAACCATTGAGCAGGACCTTGAGAAGTCGATCAAGAACAAGGAGCTGAACAAGCTGTTGAAAATGGAGAAGTGTTTGGTGTACTTCATAACATCGATAAAGGCAAATGAGATAGTGCTTGCCAAGCTGCGGAACTCGAAAAAGATAACTACGGAGATTAACGAAGACCTGCTTGAAGATGCGTTTATCGAGAACAAACAGGCGCTTGAGATGGCGCAGATATATTCCGATATTCAAAGCGGCATGATGGATGCTTTCGCCTCTGTGATATCGAACAACCTGAATGTAGTGATGAAGCAACTGACGCTCATCTCCATCATTTTGATGATACCTACGTTGATAGCAAGCATGTTCGGGATGAACGTACCCAACTACATGGAGAATAACATGTGGGCTATGCCTGCAATTATTTTGAGCTCGCTGGGGCTGTCTATCCTTGGGGTGCTCATCTTCAGAAAAAGACAGTGGTTTTAAGTTCAAGATATTCGGGGCGCGACTCGAAGTCGCATTCCCAATATTTTAATGCGAAACAGGCCTGCCAAAGAGCACAGGCAGCCTACTGTAATTTTCAGCAGAGGTTCTTTTCTTGTTCTGAGTTTCCTCACCCCCTCATTCCCTCCCGATATGAACCGGGACAGGCTCTCTCCATGTGGAGAGGGGGAAGTGTCATAAATTCAATCACTTACGAAATGTTCTTCAAGGGGGTGAGGAATAAAAAGAAAGAGGGCAGTAAATGGTTTTAACTTTAGATGCGACAGTTATTACTTACGATACTAAAAGCATCAACTACCTGTTTATTCGTACTTTAATAAAATCAAGTCAGGAGTTCTTGAATTTGTATATGTTAGGATGAATTCCTTACTGTCACAGTCAGGCGGGGGCTTCTTTTCCTTTTACTGACTTATCCGAGAAATATATTACCAACACCTTCACAAGCAAAACTACCCCTTGAAAGAAATATTTTCTAAGTGCCAGGGCAATGGCGAAAAAAGCCCCGGTGATGCCGATACGTTCCAACGGATTGCCTGACGGGACGTTTAAGGATAACAAAACAGATAAAGTACCAAGTATGAATGTGAGTTGTTGTTTTAATATTTTCAGGGAGGAGATATCCTTTTCCATCTTATTTTGGTGATCATGAAGTTCGTGTTGGTAGTCCTCTATGAGCAGTTCTCCGTTTTTCAGGTAAAGGATGTCGAGGGCATCGCCGTCCATGTAAAACACAGAAGTGATTAGCGGCTCTTCTCTGTGGTTTGTTGTTGTGAGCCGGTATTGCCCTTTTGCGGCCAGTGCCCCAAGGAGTTTAAAATATCTGAACGAAAAATATTTTTTCAGTTTATCAGGCATGGAACACTATTCCTTTTACAATGTCGATCAGGCTCTTCCAGTAATTGACCGACATGTTGGTGTGCGCTTCGTGGATATTCGTTACCAGCTGTTTTGGCTTGTTCGAGAAATCCTCTTCAATGCGCGTTACTACATCGCCGTCGATGCCGAAGCGTGTCTGCATGACGATGCGCTCCACGCCGAGGTCGTAAAAGCGGTTTATCCGCACCATGTCGCGAGTGTCGATGATCATACGGGGCTCTTTTGTAAGGTCGATCTCGTACAGTGTTTCATTTTCGTACGGCTCTCGCAGCCTTATCCCGTGTTGCGTGCTCTCAGACCTCTCCTGGATGAATCGGCAAAAAGAGAGCATGCGGTTGATGCGGGAGTAGTCGGTATCGTCAATGCGGAGGCCCTCCCTGCCCATTGCATCGATGCGCTCCTTGCATTTTATCAGATGTTCGTATAGTCCTTTGAACGATTTGTGCCGTGAGAAATCAGTGTCAAAATCAACACCGGTATCAAATACATGGCTGTTGTTGTACACTATCAGCCCGATCCTGTCTTTGTAACGTTCAAGCAGGTCTTTAAGTGTTCGTTCGATATTCTCCGGAGGTACGGATGCCGTCATGCCGTCCTTGATGATGGTGTTTATCTCAAGGGTGGTAAGGTCGTCCAGCATCTTGCTGAAGACATGCTCTTTTTTCCTCACCTCCTTTGACGTCCTGTTTCTGTTGAACAAACCCATCTTTTCAGAGTATTTTCCTAAGTTCCGATATCATCCGGCTAACGGTAAGGATGTTGCCTTCGATTATCTCGTTGCCTTTGGCCTCGCGCGACTGGTGCCACTGCACAAGCTCCGGATATTTGTTGTAGAATTCTTCCGTGATGCGTGTTGTGATGTCGCCGTCAACGAGGTCGATGCGGCTGGTGATTCCCTGTATGTCCTGGTCGGGTTTGAAGTTTATCTCACCGTTTACCATTTCAAGGTCGCCCATGAGGGTCTTTATCTCCAATACTGTCATGTCGTTCACAGTACTGTTGATCTTGTCGAGAATGTCTTGAATTGTACTCATCTTATTGTTTTTTTATGTTGTGATTGATTCCAGTTTCCTGAATGATTCGGATATCTGTTTGTAAATACTTATGATAGTGAAAACTATAAATGGCCATGAGATGACGTTAATGGCGCTCAGTATAACTTTCATCACACCGCCCACTATCGACAGTGAAAATGTCATGCTTGCAACATGATACTCTACCTTTTTTGTATGTAACGGGATCAGCGGCCCGGCATTTCCCGAGACAATACTGAATGAATCGCCGTCGATCCTGATAACGGAGGATATCATTGCATCGCGGGCATGAGTTGTAGTGCTTTTTCTGCCCATGATGTATTTAATCCCGTCGGTGAAGGCCTTAAGGCCTTTCGACAGCTGCTCAAAAAAGTGCCCGAAGATCTTTTTCAGTACTCCTTTGAACCTGTCACTTAACTCTATGACCAACCGGAATATCTGCTTCGATATCTTTACTACCTTTTTAAAAAGGTTCCTGATGCCGTAGTAAATCCTTTTCAAAAGACCTTGTTTCTCCTGCGGATGCCTTATGCCTGCCGCAACTGCTTCTGCCTTGAGCATGTCAACTTTCAGCCCGAAGGCGGTAAGCTGAGTGTCATTGGCCCGTGCGGCCGACTCGAGTATGTTGCCCAGGATAATCTCCTCTGCATCTTTTGCCTCGTTCAGACTATCATCTTCTATCATGTACTCCTGAAGAAAGAAAAGGGCATTGAACAGGAAGTATCCGTTGTTCACATAAGTCAGTACCCTGTGCAACTGTATGTTTTTTCTGTTGGTGATGTTGTAGAGGTCGACGGCATTGATGATGCTCTTAATCGTTACTTCCCCGATATCGCTGTCGAGCAGTCCTTCGTAAAGTCCTTCCTGCCACTGGTGTACCTGAATCAGGCGAAGGATGAACCGGCTGAAGTCATCCTGTGACATCCTGAACAGAAAACTGTGATCGGAAAGAGCGGGGTGGTTGTTCAGGATATCGTTTGTCAGGTGTCTTATAAAATCTGTTTTTGTGCCAAAATCCTCTATCAGCTGGCGTTTGAACTTGTGCCTCCTGTCAAGTCTGCGGACAAAGTCCCTGTCAGGTATCTTTTGGGGCCGGGAAACAATGACAAATTTTTCTTTGTCGTTTACAGAGAGAAGCCGTTTCGTGAATTTCTCCACATCGGCCATAAAGTTGACTGCCTCAAGAGGTGAGCATTTCGCATGACCGGCAATCGTTTTAATTTTTGAGAGAGAAACTGCCTTGCTGAACCCGGTGTTTACCGGCAATTCCCATAAGCCGAAAATATCGAGGCGGTAGTGGATGATGCGGGTGATGAGGTTGCAGTCGCCTTCTGCAGGCAGTTCGTTGAAAACAAATCCCTCGTCAATGTCAACAGCACGGGCCAGCAGATCGGTGACAGCATCATCTTCAAAGACTGCCCTTCTTAACTCTAAAGCCGTGTAGAGTCCTGATGCGGCTGCATCCTGCAGGAACTCTTCCTTTGCTTTTTCCACCCCGGAATCAGTCACTGCATTCACGGCCCCTATGGAGATATAGCCCAGTTCTGTCAGGTGCTGTATGCAACGGTTTTTTCGGGCAGGAAGTGTCTTTGCTTCCTGGTCGAGCTTTGAAACAATATTTTGAACATCGTCCGTCATCCCTTTATCAGGTTTGTTACAAGGGAGATGATGGCCTGTCGTGACTCTTTCGATGACTCCATCATTGCTGTGTGAAGTTTCAGCAGTTCTGCATCGCTTTCCGACAGGTCGCTTTTGACTATCGTGGATACGTCCGAATCGATCTTCACATTTGTGTAGGCGATAAGCCGTATGTTTGTTTTGTTCTCGATAGCCATGCCTTTAAGTACGTTGTTGATGTCAAACTTATCAACCCCGCTTCGCACTATCTGACGGGTCTTGAAAGTGAAATCGCCGGTATAGGTGGTCACTTCAAGCGATGCGGCATCTTCTATCACATCGCCTATCTTGGCCATCAGCCGGTGAAATCCGCTTCTCAGTTTTTCTTTACTGTCTGTGTTGTCTGCCATGATCTTTTTGATTTATGCTTGAAAAATGTTTTCTATCAATGCCTTGGTTTCGGAATTGTAAACTCCTGTCGGTTCTTTGCCCTGGTCTTTCTGGAAAGCCATAAGCACTTTTTCTGTCCTCGGGCCGAACACTCCGTCGATAGCTCCGCAGTCGTACCCCAGTTCACCAAGTATTTTTTGAAGTATGCTCACATCCTCGTTGCGGCTGCCGCGCTTAAGGTTAGGGTTGCTTTTTGGCAGGGCAGGCAGGTTCTCGTCTGTTAACCTGCGGAAACCCAGTACATGTGATGCATCGTACCCTTGTATCGAAACGGAATTCTTCTGGTTGCCTCCAAGGGTATAGACCCTCATGCGGTTTTTGGAGTATCCCATGAAAATACCCACATGGCCTTTCCATGAGCTTGGCTTATCACGCCAGAACACCACGATGTCACCGGTTACCGGATCGTCAACGGGCCGCCCCACGCCTAACCAGCTGCGTGCATTAGCACGGTATGTCCTTTGCAGTCCCGCCTTCATGCAACACCAGTTGACGAAGATACTGCACCAGGGTGTCTCATCATCTGTTATGCCCTTGAATCCTGCCTCTTTGGCATAATCCACTATGCGCTTCTCATTTTCCCGGCCGGGAATCTCCTTTATACCTATCTCATTGGCCGCTATCTTCACAAGTGATTTCATTTGGATAAAATTTAAGTTGTCCGGTTGCATTCCTGAAAAACAATACTATGTTTTCAGGGTGATATGCTCACGCGTAATTTTAATCTCGGATCTGAACTTTGACAGATTGGTTCTCTAAAACACTTTCCTTTCAGGTGGGATCTTTGAATTTTGAATAAGACAAGGTACAAAAGGGTGTGTTGAATGTCAAGTAATGAGTGGTAAAAGAATAACACAGACCTGCCTGTTTAGCTGAGTAATCAGATATATATAACTTAATATGACTGTGCAGCCAGTTTGGAACGTGGAGAGTTGTGATACGCCGCAGAAACGGGAAGGCGCGTGTGGGCCGTGTAGTCATCCGATGACTCTGAAGTCATCGGATGACTATCAGATTATTCCCCGGTAGTTTCCCAAAATGCATCGAGGCACAGGCACGCTCGAAGGTTCGAGGCATTCGTTTGCTCAAAAAACTATCCGTGTATTTTGCAAAAAA
>JALVJU010000017.1 GCA_027034005.1 Marinilabiliaceae bacterium | reverse complement strand
TGAACCCGTGTCTTTCTAATTACTCCGTGTCCCCCTGTCTCTGTGTTATTCGTCCCATGACTCCCTCCACAGGCATATCCATTCGTGGGAAAAGTTGCATAAAAGTGAATAGTGATAAGATATTATAGTTCAAAACTCATCATATCGTACCCCAGTTCGATTCCTGTCGGAAGTGAAGCATTAACCTCTTCATACAGTCCAAGTTGATGGCTGATGTGGGTCAGGATGGCCCTTCCGGGTTTTATCTTTTGAATTTGTTCTATGGCTTGTTCAAGGTTGAAATGGGAAACATGCAGTTCTATCCTCAGGGCATTAATTACAAGCACTTTTAATCCATGAAGTTTCTCCATTGTCTCCTCCGGAATGAAGTTGGTATCAGTGATGTATGCAAAATCGCCGCACCGGAAACCAAGCACCGGAAGTTTGTGGTGCAGTGTCCTGAGAGGGGTAAATTCTATATTTCCGACTGAAAAATTATCATTCTCATTTATCTCAATCATTTCGATAGAAGGAAGACCGGGGAATTTTCTGTCACCAAAAGCATAATCGAGCTCCTGCTCCACCCTTTTCAGTGTACGTTTCTCCGCAAAGACATCCATAGGGCTTTTCCTGATTCGGTTGAATGCCCTGATATCATCGAGGCCGGCAAGGTGGTCATAATGCTCGTGCGTGAGCAGTACGGCATCAAGGTTCTTTACCTTTGCCCTCAGCATCTGATAGCGGAAGTCAGGGCCTGTATCTATCACCACCGTTGTATGGTCATACTCTATCAGGACCGAGGAACGCAACCGCTTATCCTTTTTATCAACAGAGTTGCATACACGGCAACTGCATCCGATTACCGGAACGCCTTGTGATGTGCCTGTGCCGAGAAGTGTAATTTTCACCTGATGCTTTTTATTTTTTCAAAAGCAAAGATAGTTAACAGCTTTTGATAACAGAATTTTCTGTTTTATAAAAAACGGGGCCCTTACAATTTAGTGCACGGGCCCAGTCAATGTATTTAGAATTTAAAAGCTGTTAATTGACGCAACCAAACTCTTTTTCGTAATCGTTAACCAACACAGGGTAATAGCTTGCTATCAGTCCAAGGCAGTTCCTGTCCGACGGATTGGAACGTGTCAACACTTTCTGATGGTAAAACTCCTCCCTGTTCAGGTTTTTAGAATCGGACTTCACTCCTGCTTTTACATATTTCCTTTCAAGGTGAGCAACGCC
This sequence comes from Marinilabiliaceae bacterium, assembly GCA_027034005.1. Taxonomy (GTDB): domain Bacteria; phylum Bacteroidota; class Bacteroidia; order Bacteroidales; family Marinilabiliaceae; genus JAADEM01. Next base: position 927 of record JALVJU010000017.1, on the reverse strand, counting down.
AAAGTATGTATCTTCACAGTTGTATTGCATATTAAGGTTATCGCTCAGCACAATAAATTTCTTTGATGTGCCTTTCCTGTCCTTGTCCACGGCCACTTTGATGGTCTGATCGGAGTTCTCGTACCTGATGATATATGTTGGCAGGGCCTGTCCGTCCAACTCAACAAGATCATCTGTTTTTTCGATAACATATTTTCCAAGGGCATTGTTCGTATTCCCTTTGGCAACAACTTTCTCTGCCTTCATGGCAAATCCTGACATAACACTGATGAGTGCAATAAAAACTAACTTTTTCATGGCTTTGATATTTAAATTAACTAAATTATTCCTGACTGCTCCATGCATGGAAAACTGAACAATCAATCATCGTTAGTTTTTAAGCACACTTCGTGCCAATACTCGTAAATTCTTATTTTACTGTCTGTTACCAACACACATCTCTTGTTTGTATTATTTCGTAATGTCCGGTAACGGAACACCGGTTGTACCAAAATGGACAATAAAAAGAGGCTGCCCAAAAACAACCGTTTATGAACAGCCTCAAAGCCATAAAGCCATAAACCCCTAAAAGGCAATTTATTTCTTCAGCAGTCTCCCCGTGAAGGTTTCGTTGCCGGATGTTACCTTTATGATATAAATACCGGGTTTTAAACCTGAGATATTCATCATCCTTACATCTCCTTGTGACCTTGTCAGCAACTTTTCACCTGCAACATTAAAGATACTGACTTCATTGATAACCTTATCATTATCGAACATAATAATATCCGTAGCAGGATTAGGATAAACCGAAAGTTCCTTGTTCTCCGTGATCTTTACGTTGGTTGCCTGTGAAGCGATAAAGTATATGTATGCGGCACCAGACCATTCTCCCCTGGAATCGTTTTGGGTTTCACCGGAAATAATGCTATAACTATTCAAGGACGA
>JALVJU010000016.1 GCA_027034005.1 Marinilabiliaceae bacterium | reverse complement strand
CCCTCTACTGTCTTTATGTTAAAATGCCGATACTCCTTTTTTGCCGGTTTGGCATTTTTGAAAACAACGCATGCAGCAACCGGATAATGACCCTGGATATTGGAGTTGTCAAAACACTCTATCTGAACAGGCAGTTCATTCAATCTGAGATCTTCTTTCATTGTTTCAAGGATCCTCTGATCCCTCGTAAGCTTCCTGCTGTTTGCTATCTGTTTAAGTTTTTCGAGGCGATAATACTTCACGTTCCGTTCTGAGAGTTCAAGAAGCTTCTTTTTATCCCCTATTTTTGGTACCAAAAACTTTGATTCTCTGAAAGTTACACCAGGGATGAAGGGTACAAGGATCTCTTTTGAAAGCTGTTTTGCTCTTTCCCTTATCTCCGTAACCGCCATTTGCAATATTTCCTCTTTCGACTCGTTAAGTTTCTTCCGAAATTCCATAGTGTGTGACTGAATAATCGCACCGTTCACAACCTTAAGATAGTTGACATACCCTGCTGTTTCATCTTCGATAAACGAAAACACATCCACATCATTCATCTTCGGATTAACAACTGTTGACTTGGACTGATAACTTGAAAGGGTATCAAGACGCTTTCGTATATCTTCGGCCTTTTCAAATTCAAGTTTTTCCGAATACTCTGCCATCAGCTCTTTCAGGTATTTTATAACACTGGAAATATTCCCTTTCAGTATATCTTTAATCTGTTGAATATCTTTATCGTATTCTTCCTCACCGTAAGCACCGATACAGGGTGCTTTGCAATTACCTATGTGATATTCCAGGCATACTTTATATTTCTTCTTTTTAATGTTTTCTGGGGAAAGATTATAGTTACATGTGCGTATCGGGTAAAGATGCCTGAACAGGTCAAGAAGAGTACGAACCATGCCCGCAGAAGTGTATGGGCCAAAATAAATGCTACCGTCACGAATTAAATTCCTTGTTTGAAAAACCCGGGGAAAAGGTTCGTTTTTAATGACAATCCAGGGAAATGATTTATCATCTTTAAGAAGTATGTTATATCGCGGTTGATATTTTTTTATCAGATTATTTTCCAGGAGGAGGGCATCCTCTTCGGTTTCTACAACAATATGTTTGATGTCCCTTATCTTTTTTACCAGCACCATGGTTTTTCCATTCCCAGGTGTTTTAACAAAATAGGAAGAAACCCTCTTTTTTAGGTTTTTCGCTTTTCCTACATAAATAACAGTTCCTTCATCGTTATGAAAAAGATATACCCCCGGGCTATCGGGCAACACATCGATAAGAGACTTAAGTTCTGTCTTTATTTTTTCCATTTGTCACATTTCACCGTTATTGAATAATGGTAAAAAATTGAATGAAGTAACATCGAATAACCCTCTGTCCCCCAATTTAATCTCAGGGATTACCAGAAGAGACATAAAAGCAAGTGTCATAAAAGGGGCGTGAAAAGTGCATCCCATATCCTTTGCTCTTTTGTTAAGGTAGTCATATTTTTCAGCCACTGAAATTCCATTCTCATTTGTCATCAACCCGGCATACGGTAATGGCAGCTCTTCTATCTTGTTTAACTCAGGATCTTTCAGGACAATACCGCCTTTTAATTCAATTATACGATCACACACTTCAACAATACTTTCATCGTCGGCACCCACAACAATTATGTTATGACTGTCATGAGCAACAGTGCCTCCGATCGCACCTCTTTTCAATCCGAAATTTTTAATAAATCCCACAACAGGTTTTGAATTGTTATACCGATTAACAACAACTATCTTCAAAATATCTGACTTGGTATCAGGAAATATTTCATTTCCCTCATCTGTGTTATGTTTCCATAAAAACTTCTTCGTAAAAAGGTCTCCATCAAAGGCCTCAATAACATTAATTGAAGTATGCCTTCCTTTTGATATGATTTTAATATCTTCGAAAGTGATGGGTGCAGCCTTAAAATAATTCAGTGGAAACTCTTTCTCTGATGTAACACCATTCTTGCCCCGCTCAAACACAGGTTCACCATTGATAAAAGGACAAACTACATTGAAGTTCTCAAGATCATCCACACAAATGAAATCAGCGGAGTCCCCAATTCTTAAAAGTCCAACAGGGAGTTCATAATGCTTAACGGGATTTACAGAAGAAACCGTAATAAGATCAAAA
>JALVJU010000015.1 GCA_027034005.1 Marinilabiliaceae bacterium | reverse complement strand
CTGAACGACTCCAAAGCAGAGATCTTTGCCAAACTGGAATCATTCAATCCCGGAGGATCGGTGAAAGACCGCATTGCACGGTCGATGATCGAGGATGCCGAACAGAGAGGATTGATAGATGAGGATACAGTTATCGTCGAACCAACCAGTGGCAATACTGGTATAGGGCTTGCCATGATAGCGGCATCCAAAGGTTATCGTATCATCCTTACCATGCCTGACAGTATGAGTGTTGAAAGGCAAAAACTTTTGAAGCTGTTTGGCGCAGAGATAGAACTGACACCGGCCAGGCAGGGGATGAATGGCGCCATTGAAAAAGCAAAGGAGCTGGCAGGTAAATTTTCAAAGAGTTTTATCCCCATGCAATTCAGTAACAAAGCTAATCCCGAGGCGCACCGCAGGTCAACTGCACTTGAGATATGGGATGACATGAACGGCCGGGTTGATTTCTTTGTAGCAGGGGTTGGAACAGGCGGAACGATCACAGGAACAGGTGAAGCGCTGAAGCAGAAGGATCCTGATGTCAGGGTTGTTGCCGTTGAGCCGGAAGGTTCCCCGGTATTGTCGGGTGGCTCTCCCGGACCGCATAAGATACAGGGAATAGGTGCAGGTTTCGTTCCTGAAATACTCAATATGAAAGTTTACGACGAAGTCATCAGGGTTTTAAATGATGATGCGATAAACACGTGCAAACTTGCAGCATCGCAGGAAGGAATACTGTGCGGGATATCTTCGGGAGCTGCTTTGTGGGCTGCACTTGAGATAGCCAAACGTCCGGAAAATGAAGGAAAACGGATCGTTGTCCTGCTGCCTGATACCGGAGAAAGGTACCTTAGTGCTCTGTAAAGAAATTGGGGGTGCGATTCAAGAACGCGCCCCCAACAAATATTTTTACCAGATGATAGCCCTGTCTTTTGGCGGGATATACATCTTGTCTTCCGGCTTGACATCGAAAGCTTTGTACCATGCTTCAACATTTGGCAGTGGGCCGTTTACACGGAACCGGCCTAGTGAGTGAACATCGATCTGGGTCCTGCGTAATATCTCTGCATCGCGAATGTTCTGTGCCCAGATGTGGGCATAAGACAGGAAGAAGCGTTGTGCTGCAGTAAAACCGTCAATCTTATTTTGCAGGTCTTTGCCCTGATCGGTTTTCCGGAAAGCAGTGAACGAAACATTTATACCGCCAAGGTCGGCAATGTTCTCTCCAAGGGTGTATGCGCCGTTGGCATGAACAGAGTCTAGAACAACAAAACTGTTGAACTGGTCTACAAGCACCTGTGTCCTCTCCTTGAACTTCTTTGAATCATCTTCGGTCCACCATGTGTTCAGGTTGCCCTCTTTGTCGTACAAGCGTCCCTGGTCGTCAAAACCGTGGGTCATCTCATGGCCTATCACAACCCCAATAGCACCATAGTTAACGGCATCGTCGGCATCGCGAAAGAAGAACGGTGGCTGCAGTATCCCTGCGGGGAACACTATTTCATTTTGTGAAGGATTGTAGTATGCATTCACCATTTGAGGCGGCATGTGCCACTCTGTTTTATCGACCGGTTTATCGATCTTCGATATCATATCTTCAAAATGGAACTTTGCAGCCCGCAGCACATTAAGCACATAAGCATCGTCTGCCACTTCCAGTTTGCTGTAATCTTTCCATTTATCAGGATAGCCAATCTTAACTGTGATGGCATCCAGTTTTTCAAGAGCATTTTTCTTTGTCTCCTCACTCATCCATGTAAGGTTGCGGATGCGGTCACCGAGACCGAGGCGAAGATTTTCAACAAGCTTGAGCATGCGCTCTTTTGCTTCAGGCGGAAAATATTTTTTCACGTAGATCTGCCCTACAGCTTCGCCAAGGTATCCGCTCGTAGTGTTCATCACCCTTTTCCAGCGGGGCTTCATCTCAGGTGTGCCTGACAGTACTTTACCGTAGAATGCAAAGTTCTGATCTACAAATGCCTGGTTCAGGTAAGGTGCAGTTTCGTTCAGAAGGTTCCATTTAAGGTATGTTTTCCACACATCAACCGGCTCACTTTGTATCAGGTTGCTGAATCCTTTGATGAATTCCGGCTGTCCGACAATCAGTTCTTGGATGTGTCCGAGCCCTACATTGTTAAGATAGCTTTTCCAGTCAAAACCCTTAGCAG
>JALVJU010000014.1 GCA_027034005.1 Marinilabiliaceae bacterium | reverse complement strand
TGATAAGTGGTTTATTGTTATTTTTATTTCGCCTGAAGAGTCCCATGTTTATTTTGTTTTTTATCGAACTCAAAAATATGGGATTCTGAGGGCTTTTTAAAATCTTAACTTTCGGATGCTAGTGATTTTTCATCTTTAAACGATTCTTAATTTATTATCTCAAACACATGCACATCGAAGGGTTTGTATGTTTCTGTAAACTTCCCATTCTCAATTTTTATGCTCCTGCCCTCTTTCAGCACCGTAGCACTTTCATATTTCTCAAGTCCTGAAAAAGTGACTTTAACAGGGTTCTTGTCGGAATTAACACTTATCATGTACAACTTACCACCAACCTCTTTGGTGATAAATTCCACTCCTGCATCCACCGAATGGCCGATCTCAATGTACTCTTTTTTGATATTGTTCTTTGTTGTCCTTGCTGACAGTACCTCCTGCATTTCCGCCAGTTCCCGCGTCGCCCTGTTCAGGTCATCAATGAATTTTGACGGCTGAGGGGTATAGGACGTGCCCCATATCAGTATCCCGTTTGCACCATGAACTATTGCATCGTAAAACATGAAGCGTTCCTGATGAGAAGTCGGGTAAAGCACCTTGCTTGTGTCACGTTCGGCCTCCGGCTTCAGCATCTCCCAGGCAAACCCCTGCAGCACCGCAAACACCGGTCTTTTGTTGTCAACCACCTTTTTCATCTTATCCACATACTCACCTACCTGACTGATGTAACAATTCAACAGGTCACCTTGCTGGCCGTCGGGCCAAAGAGCAAAAGAGGGCTTGATACCGTGAGGAACCACGGGATATATATCAAAAGCCACAAGGTCGCACGATGTGTTGTATTTTTTCATGGTGGAGATGAGATTGACAGGGGCATGATTTGTGATAACAGCATGCTTGAAATCCACATCTTTTATCACATCGTATGCCTGTTTCATCCTTTCAGGGGATATCCTCGCTTTGGCCGACATCCATGTAAAAGCCGGCTCATCAGCTATCTCATAAAAAAGCAATGCAGGATGAATTTTCACCGCATTTACCTTTTCCTCTAATTTCTTCTTTCCCTGCACGGTATCTTTCTCATCTACAAGCCCTGTGTAGAACCATCCGTACAGGCCGTGCTTCTGAGCTTTGTCAAGGTCAGCGCTGCTGCCTGTCCTTACGTAATTATATCCGTTACGGACGAGCGAGGCATATGGATCATCTGTTTTGGGAAGATGGTACGAACCAATGATGAAGGTCCGTTTGCCGTTTATCAGCACCATATTGTCGCTGTCAAAGAATTTACTGCCCTGTTTTGCCATTTGCTCATTTGCACAGGAGGCAAAAACGAGCAGCAGGATAAGTGATAAAATATTAATGTTCTTTTTCATAAGTTGATTTTAGTTATTGGTTGTGATCGAAGGGTCTTTATTTTCCCCTAGCTATATCTTATTTTTTCAGCAAAAAATTACCTGCCAATTGAGATTGACTACTTGTAAACAACACCGGTTTTAACCTCTTTCTTCACAGCTCCATCGTAAAGGCGAAACAGCGTGGAAAATTCATTTTTCTTCACCTCTGTTATCCTGATGTCCTTTGACGACTCACCGTAAACATCGATCACGCTTTCACATTTCTTATCTCCCACAGGGTTACTGATATAAACATGCTCCGCATCCTTAGCCCTTATCAGCGGTGCATTCTTGTCGATACCTGTTTGCAGGTTTAAAACCTTCACCCCTTTCACATCATCAAAATAAAGAGCAGGGCGCTTATCGGGCTCCTCAAAGGAGAACTCCACATTGTTGAACGTTACATTCTCCGCATGTCGCACAAAAAAGCCCGATGCAGGCAATTCGTCAAACATAACCGCCTCCGGATAATCTGTCTCTAACTCCGGCACTTCCCGGTTTGCCTGCTCCTCTGTCCCTCTACCTTTGTAAGTTATGCGGATATTATCGAGGGTAACATTTTTGATATTATGCCCCGGTATTCCCACAATGCTCGATGTGTAGTTGTGGGTACCGTATACTGTCACATTAGATATCTTAATGTCTTCAATGCTCGCGACCCTGGGTTTTGGCAGGTTTTTATCGTAACCCCTGGCCCTGTTGCCGAGACGAATAAAAATGGGAACAGCGGTTCCTTCTATCACTAAGTTGGAGATACTCA
>JALVJU010000013.1 GCA_027034005.1 Marinilabiliaceae bacterium | reverse complement strand
GAAAAGTTTTTTCGCTCACAAGGCGCCCGAGTGGTGGAATTGGTAGACACGCAGGACTTAAAATCCTGTGGCCATTGTGGCCGTGCGGGTTCAAGTCCCGCCTCGGGTACTCAAAGCCCCTGAAAGCTTATGCTTTCAGGGGCTTTAGTGTTTTCAGGAGGTTGTGTATGCGGATATAATTTCGCCCCGATGGGGCTTAGTATCTTTGATACGGCTGGAGTTACCGTAATTCCGTCCCTACGGGACTTTTGTTTTTCCGGATTTGTTGGGGTTATCATAACTTCATCCATACGGGACCGGATGAAACTGATACTTAACAGCAATGACGGTTTTGATGATACTTTCTCTGAACATGAGGGAAATGAGGGCTTTTCTTATTTTTGCAAGGTCTAAATGCCTGACCCTTTGACAAGTTTCAGAAAGGAGGAACTTGCCGGGGCCGACTTGTTTGCAAACACTCTTGAAGACGCTCCCGATGAGTGCATAGAGTGGTAATGTTTTGTCTGATTGGCCAAAATGGTTATTTTTGGGTCATGTTACCAATTATACATTGACACATGGCAAGCAGAAAAGCCAGGAAGAACTCTTCAGTTCCTTTGCACAAAAGGCACAAAAGGGTTCACCGAACGTCCTTTATGCTTACGGCAGAGGAGAATAGCGCAATAGAACACTATTGTAAAAAATACAAGATCAAAAATAAAGCACGCTTTATGCGGGAAACGGTTTTGCGCACTGTGATGGAACGGCTTCTGGACGATTATCCCACCTTGTTCGACAAAAAAGATCTTGACGATCTGATTGTGTAACCAGTTACTTTTTCCTTATCAGAAAAATACCGTCGCGGAAAGGAATAATGACCTTTTCCACCCTTTCATCATTTTTTACCATATCATTAAATTCCAGGATCCCTTTGGTATAGTCATCATTTTCATCAACTGGTTCAATCACCTTTCCACTCCAGAGGATGTTGTCGGCAAGAATGTAACCACCCTTGTTAAGCATAGGAAGAATAAGTTCATAATATTTTGGATATTCCCTTTTGTCGGCATCGATGAATACCAGATCGAACTTTTTGTTCAGGGCAGGGATGATGTCAATAGCATTGCCTGTGTGGAGAGTGATCTTATCTTCAAGACCGGCCTTTGCAAAAAACTTTTCTATCGTATTTTTCAGTTCGTCATTTATCTCAATGGTGTCGATGTGTGCCTCCGGATGTGAAAGTCCTTCGGCCATGCTAATGGCGGAATATCCGGTGAAAGTGCCTATTTCAAGAACGTTCACGGGATTTGTCATCCGGCATATCATCTTCAACAGTTGTCCCTGAATGTGCCCGCTAAGCATCCTGGGGCGAAGGATATTTATGTTGGTATATCTGTTTAGTTCCTTCAGCACATCGCTTTCTTCGTCGATGTGGTCTGTGATGTACCTTTCCAGTTCGTTGTTTAGTTCCATCAGGTGATTTATTTGTATATCAACATTGAAAGCTGTTTTTCATCAAATATCTCGTTGGCTATTCTTTGCAGATCGGCGGAGGTGATTTTATCTATTTTTTTGTAAGCTGTTTCCAGTGAATCCACTTTGTTGAAAAGCATGTAGCTTTTCCCAAGGGCAAGCATCAGGTTCTCCTTGTTGTCGCTTGATATGGCAAGCTGGCCTTTCAACTGCCTTGCTGCCTTTGAAAGTTGTAAAATGCCGAGAGGTTTTTCCCTCAGTCTTTTAAGTTCCCGGTGTATGATGTTCAAAGACCTGTCGATGTTCTCTTCATCGGTTCCGAAATATATACTGAAAATCCCGGTTTTGTCGTAAGGAGTGTAACCAGATTCAATATTGTAGGCTATGCCGGTTTTTTCACGCAATGAAAGGTTGAGCCTTGAGTTCATGCCCGGCCCGCCAAGCAGGTTGTTAAGAAGGCTCAAGCCCAGTCTGTCCTTATGCTGGAACGGGTATGCAATGTTACCTATCATCACATGGCTTTGCCAGGTATCTTTGTCAACGGTCTTTGTTACCGGTTTGTAAGAAGTAAACTCCTTTCTTTTGTTTTCCCTTCTGTTTTCCGGAATTTGAGAAAAATACTTCCGGGCTATCTTGTCGATCTTTTTTTCAGAGATGTTTCCCACCGAGCAAAAAACGATCTGGTCGGAGTGATAGTTGTTTTTAATGAAATTCAGGATATCCTCTTTTTTGAATGATTTGAGCAGTTCAGGTGTGCCGAGAATATTCCTGCCCATGGGGTCGTCACCAAAGATCACTTCTTCGAATTCATCGAATATCAGTTCCGAGGGATTATCCTTGTAGGAATTGATCTCATCTATGATCACTTCTTTCTCTTTCTCGAGTTCCTTTTCGGGAAAAACAGAGTTGAAGGTGATATCGTTCAGAAGTTCAACTGCTCTTTCAAAATCCTGTATCAAAAAGGATGCATAGATGCAAGTCTCTTCTTTTGTGGTATATGCGTTAAGTTCCCCGCCGACATCGTCCAGCCGGCTGAGTATGTGATAGGCCTTTCTTTTTTGTGTGCCTTTGAATATCACATGCTCGATGAAATGCGCAATGCCGTGCTCATTTTCCTTTTCATCACGCGATCCCGCGTTTATCATGATCGCACAATGTCCCACAAGTGATTTTACGGGTTTGTGGATGATCCGGATGCCGTTATCTAATGTCTTTGAGTAGTATTCCATAAAAAAAATTGAAGTGCAAAATTATTAAATATCAGCCAATTTTGTTCTCGTTGTGAAAAAAATATTTGACGCTAAATAATTTTTATTTTGCGGAATAAAAAGATTCCGTATATTTGCAACCGCAAAACGGAACGGTAACGTTTGTTCCGGCGAAAAACATGATGGTGCCATAGCTCAGTTGGTAGAGCAACGGACTGAAAATCCGTGTGTCCCTGGTTCGATTCCAGGTGGCACCACAGAAAAGGGAGTGACGAGAGTCGTTCCCTTTTTTACGTTTAAAAGGGGTTGCTTTTATGAGTGTTGCCCATAATACAAAAGCATTACGGCGGTAAATAACCGTACAGCAATTTGTTTTGTACGTAAAAATTACGTACATTTGTATTGATTAAAATAATCATTATGGCAACAATAGATTTAAAACAAGAAAAAACAAGATTTGATATTCGCTTATCAAAAGAACAAAAAATGCTTTTCGAAAGAGCAGCCCTTTTAGGTGACTATAGAAGCTTAACTGAATTTGTAATTAGGGCTGTTCAGGAAAAAGCAAAAAAAATCATTTCTGAAAGAGAAAAAGTTATTGCTTCTCAAAGAGATAGTGAAATATTCTTCAATGCTGTTGTTAATTCTTTAAAAGCGAATAAAAAGCTTACTAATGCTGCGAATGAATATAAAAACCTTTTATCTGAATGAAAGAGTTAACAGAAGTTCTAAACTCAAAACACCGGAAAAAAGAATTTTCTTGTGGAAAAGAAATGCTTGATAACTATTTACAGAAACAAGCAAATCAGGATATTAAAAGAAAACTATCTGTTTGTTTTGTTTTGAATGACAAAGAAAACAACTTATTAAAAGGTTATTATACTTTGGCGAGCAACAGCATTTCTCAAGAATTAGTTCCGGCTAAATTTAAGAGAAAATTTCCTAAGTCATACACATCAATACCTACAACTTTACTTGGGCGATTAGCTGTTGATAAAAGATATCAAAAAAAAGGAATTGGAAAGTTGCTGTTGATTGATGCGCTAAGAAGAAGTTACGAGATTTCTAAAAGTATTGGCTCATTTGCTGTCATAGTAGACCCTTTAGATAAAGATGCAGAAAAGTTTTATGAACTATATGGTTTTATAAAACTTCCGGACAGTGGGAAGATGTTTTTGCCAATGGGCACAATAAAAGAATTGTTTGAATAAGCGCTACTGGCAATGATGAATGATTTAACTACAAATATATTCGGTGTATATTTAAAGTGAAGTATTTCAAAAAAACCGCACTACGATTGTTTTGAACCGTAAGTTGGTAGAGCAATCACGATGCATCGGGAAAAATCCGTGTGTCCCTGGTTCGATTCCAGGTGGCACCACATAAAAGGGAGTGACGAGAGTCGTTCCCTTTTTTGCGTTTATGGGGGGCGTTTTTAGGGCAGGTTTAAACCGGGGGATGTTCCGGTGCTCTGCACCTAAGAATTGTACTGCACTAATTTTCTACAAATGTTTCGGTGCTTTGCACCTTGTAGTGATGGTTATGTTCACAATACAGGTTAGCGTGTTTTCTGTTTTCAGATAAAATTTATCTGTGTTAATCAGTTCTATCGGTAATATCTGTGTTCTATGCCTCAGAAAATGTTTTTTAATCAAATGTCATAGCTGGGTTATAACCGGATAATATTACGGTGCTTTGCACCTTTTGCTTGTGGTATGTCAGTAATGACTTGTTGTGTTTCACGCCTGCCCACCCCCTTGTTTTCCCTAAAGGGATCCAACGCACAGTGAGATTTCTACTGGTGTTTGTCTTTTTTGAAATTTACTAATAAACTTTATCCGTGTCAATCAGTTTTATCAGTGAAATCTGTGTCCTATACTATTTTAATCTTGTACCTAAGATTTCTTTTATTAATTTTATTCAGTTTTGTGAATCGGCTTGAACGGCTGGTTTGTTTTTAATGCCGTTTCATTAGCTTTTTAGTAAAAGAACAGAAGATCACGATCAAACAAAATCTAGATGATAAATACGGATTTAACCTTGACTGAAAAATTCCTTCTCCTCGCCATGCACCCGGAGAAAGGCCGCTTTACCATAGCAGGTATGCAGTTGGCGTATGGTATTGCAGGTGGCTTGCTGCTTGAATTGTCGATGCAGGAAAGGATAGCCATTGAGGATGGGAAAGTTGTTTCTAAGAAGGGGAGCAGGATAACCGATCCGGTGCTTTCTGAGGTCTCGGACATGATGGCATCTTCGGAAAAGAAACGTAAGGTGCGTTACTGGACTAACAAGATCTACAAGCGTTCAAACAAATACAAGAAGGTGATTCTTGAAGGTATGGAAAAGATACACCTTGTACGCATTGAAAGAAAAAAGTTCTTGTTCATTCCTTACACGCTTTATTTTCTCAGGGACAAGCGGACAAGGGACAACCTGATAAGGCATTTGAAAAAAGCGATCCTGTATCCGTCGTCAGTGGAAATTACCGGTGAAGATATGGCCCTGATGGGGCTCGTTGAGGCGTGCAAGATGCACAAGACCTTTGCATCTGACAGGCAGGAGTTGAAAAGGATAAGGAAAGAACTCAAAGAGGTCATCAAAAACAGTCCCATTGCCGGAGTTGTTGATCAAACCATTAAGGATGTTCAGGCTGCGCTGCTTGCTTCTGTTGTTGTGGTGGGAGCGGGAAGATAGATGTTAAATGGAAATTTAAGGTGAAAAGGATGAAACAAATATTTTTATTCAGGAGTATCTTGTTGACAGCAGCATTTTTGTTGTCCGGTTTTTGGGGCATTGATGCAAATGCACAGGAAAAAACTGACGCATCGCAGCCACCCTTCTACACTCCCGAAGGCGCTGCATGGGCTGATAGTGTGATGAAAACACTAACCCTGGATGAGAAGATCGCACAGCTTTTCTGGATAGATATTCATGCCGACGGAACGCCGTATGCATCTAAAAAGTACAGTGAATTAGTCACAAAGTACAAGCCGGGCGGGATACTGTTTTTCAAGACCACTCCTGAGCGTCTGGTAGAGATGAACAATTTTTTGAATTCTTTGTCGAAGGTGCCTCTGTTTTCCGCGATCGACGGCGAGTGGGGGCTGGGCATGCGTCTGCCGGGTACGGTTTCTTTTCCCTATCAGATGACTTTGGGAGCTATTCAGAATGATATCCTGATACATAAAATGGGCGTTGAGGTTGCCCGTCAGTTGAAGCGGGTGGGGCTGAATGCTAACCTGGCTCCCGTGGTTGATGTCAATAACAATCCTGCAAACCCTGTTATAGGCAGGCGGTCGTTCGGTGAGAACCCGGAGAAAGTGGCACAAAAGGCCATTGCATATTTTCAGGGTATGCAGTCGGAGCGCATACTCACTTTTGCAAAGCATTTTCCCGGCCATGGCGATACCAATGTTGATTCGCACAAGGCGCTGCCTACCATACACAGCTCAAGGGAGCGGATGGATACGGTGGAGCTTTATCCTTTCAGAAAAGCTATTGAGGCAGGGGTGACGGGAGTGATGTCGGCTCACCTGAATGTTCCTGCCCTCGACAGTACGGGTGTGCCTTCAAGTCTTTCGAAGCCGATGATCACGGGAGTACTGAAAGGGGAACTGGGCTTTAAAGGGCTTGTCATCACCGATGCGATGAACATGCAGGGTGTCAAGGTTGCCGGTTCGCCGGGCAGGGTGGATGCCAAGGCGCTGATAGCCGGGAACGACATCATGGAATATACAGAGGACCTTCCTGCAGCCATAAACGAGATTAAAAAAGCGATTAAAAAAGGGGAGGTTACTGAGGAGCAGATCGAACAGAGCTGCCGCAAGAACCTGATGGCAAAATACTGGGTAGGTCTGAACAACTACAAACCTGTAAAGTTGGAAGGGCTGGATGAGTATCTTAACAGGGCCTATCCCAAATGGCTGCGGCAAAAGCTATACGAGTCGGCGCTCACTGTGTTGAAAAATGAAAACTCCTTACTACCGGTAAAAGACCTTGTGAAGGAAAAGACCGTGGTCGTGAACTTCGGGCCGGCGGATGATGTGAAAGGTTTTTACAGGAGATACGATGATGTAGATTACGTGAAGGTGAGCAACGGTATAAAGTATGAAGATGTTGTTGCAGGCCGTGACTCGCTTGCCAGGTATGTGCTGGTAGTTCAGGGTGTGGGAAGTGTGCTCTCGTCCGATGAACGGCTTAAGCTTTTTGCTTTTCTTGCAAAGAAACAGCACAGCATAGTAGTGTGGCATGAAAATCCGTACAAGCTGGTTAAGATACCTGAAGCGGCAAGGGCGGATGCACTGATAGTAACTTATCAGAACAACAGTACTGTCCGCGATGCGGCTTCGCAACTTGTGTTTGGCGGTATTGGCGCAACGGGTCGCCTGCCTGTTTCGGTGAAGGGGATGTTCCGTGAAGGTGACGGCATTGATGTGGAACCGCTAGGCCGTCTGGCATACACCTACCCGGAGGAGACGGGACTGGTAAGTGAGAACATTGTGCCCAAGGTTGATTCCATCATCAATGCGGGGATAGATGCAGGCGCATTTCCCGGAAGCTGCGTTCTCGTTGCCAGAAATTCAAAGGTGATATTTTACAAGGCCTACGGATACCACACGTATTTTAAGGACCATCCGGTGAAAAAGGACGACATCTTCGACCTGGCATCGGTAACAAAGATATCGGGGCCGTTGCCGCTCATCATGCTGGCATATCAGAACAAGATGCTGGATGTGGATGACCCCATGAGCAGGTACTGGAAAGACTGGCGAAAGCGGCTCTTCCATCCATCTAACAAGGCAGACCTGACTTTTCGTGAGATACTGGCGCACCAGGCAGGACTGAAACCGTATATACTTTACTATCCCGAAACACTAAAAGATGGTGAGTTCAACGAGCGCATGTACCGCATCAACGAGGATGATAAACATACTTTGCACATCTCGCAAAATCTTTTTCTCGAGGACAGGTTCAAAAAAAAAGTTTACAAAGATATTCGCAAGTCGCCCCTTCTGACTGAGAAGAAGTACAAGTACAGCGGCTTGTCGTATGTGATCTATCCGCAGATGCTTTCGGAGCTGTACAACGAAAACTACACTGATGTTTTGTACGATGATTTCTTCCGGCCGCTTGGCGCTACCACTACCCGATACACTCCTTTGAAATATTTTTCCCGTTTCCGCATTCTGCCAACAGAGCAGGACAACAACTATCGCAAAGAGCTTGTGTGGGGTTACGTGCACGATGAGGCAGCTGCCGTGATGGGCGGGATATCGGGGAATGCCGGCCTGTTTTCCAATGCCAACGACCTGGCAAAGCTGATGCAGATGTACCTTAACGGAGGTGAGTATGGCAGCAGGCGTTACCTGTCGGAGGATGTGATGCATGAGTTCACCAAAGTGCAGTATCCTGAAAATGATAACCGCCGCGGGATGGGGTTCGACAAACCGTTGTTCAACAATGCGTCGTATTCGCTTACCAATTCATACCCTGCACCCGGCGTAAGCCAGGAGAGTTTCGGGCACAGCGGCTTTACAGGTATTTTTGTGTGGATGGACCCCAAATGCGACCTTCTCTACATCTTTATGTCGAACCGCGTTTACCCCACAAGGGAGAACAAAAAGATCTATGAGCTGAACATCAGGCCGTCGATTCATCAGGTGTTTTATGACGAGATACTCCGTGTAGAGGGTGAATTGGAAACCACAGAGTAGCGCAGAGTTCTTTTCATGGGGGGCACGGAGTTTTTTTGTAATGTGATTTAGGGGGAGATAGCAAAGATAAGCACCGCAAAGGAGGAGAGGTGCGTAGTGTTTTTAATAAATGAACATTGAAAGAGAATCTTTGCGACTTTTTGTCTTTGCGGTAAAAAAATATCTCAAGTCACCGAATCAACAAAGCCATTTAGACATAGCACCATTCAACCCTAGAGCCCTTTAGTTTTTCTCATTCCTCCATATCCCTGCTGCAATGCTGCCTATCAGGGAGTGGGTGGCGCTTGAAATGGCGGAAGGGATGGCGATGGCCGGATTTACGAAGTTTGCCCGGGCAAGGTAGGCGCCGAGCCCTGAGTTTTGCATACCGACTTCAATGGAGATGGTCCTGTTCACCTGTTTGTTTTTCACCACAAAGCGGCTTAGCAGGTAGCCAAGCAGAAATCCGCTCAGGTGCAGTGTTAGTACTGCTCCAGCCAGTTTCAGCCCCGACTGAAAAAGTTCGTCACGTCCCTGTCCGATGATGCTGGCAACGATAAGTACGATGGTAATAACTGCCACGAGTGGCGCTACGGGCAGCAGTTTTGCCGTAAATTTAGGGAGGTATCTGTTGATGGAAACACCGAGGACTATCGGTAACAACACCACTTTTACCGTTCCGAGGAAGAGCTGGTATGTGCTTACCTCTATCTTATCGCCGATGAGGAATGTTGTAAGCAGGGGGGTGAGTATGATAGCAGCAAGGGTGGAGACGGCTGTCATGGTTACCGAAAGGGCCACATTGGCTTTTGCAAGATAGCTGATCACGTTTGATGCCGTTCCGCCGGGGCAGCTTGCCACGATGATCAAACCAACAGTGTAGGGCAGGGGCAGGTTGAACAGGTAGCCGAGGAACCAGCCAAGAAAGGGCATCACGGAAAACTGAAGTAGCGCCCCGGTAAGTACCCATTTGGGCGTTTCGAACACCAGTTTGAAATCTTCAGGTTTCAGGGTGAGCCCCATGCCGAGCATTATCACTCCAAGTCCGTAAGTGATGAACGAACCGGAGAACCACGTGAAGTATCCGGGTTCTGCCAATGCCAGCCCTGAAAATATCAGTATCCAGAGCGGAAATGCATTTACAAGAAAGTTGATTGCTGATCTGACCATAATGGGCGAAAATAAGAAAATTGGGAGTAGGGAACAAGGCTTGGCAGGTTTTAACCCCCGGTGTGGCTTGGAGCCACGCCGAGGGGGATGCATTGCATGTGTGGGGTTCAAGATCCGACCTTTCTATCATAGAAAATCCGTAGTGTTACCTGGGGGAATTTCAAAAAACGACTTGCCTTGAAGTCAGGGGATTACGAATTTAGAGCTGCAATGTGGGTTAAATTAAAGATCATTCGTACAATGCCTAATGTGCATTATCACATATCATTTTCTTCTTTCATTTTCAGGTAATTTAACGGAGTCATCACTGCAATTTCCGAGTTTTTATAATCTTTGATATTCCGGGTGATTATTGCCTCTATCCCATCAATTGTCAATGCTGATGAGTATTGAATTGAATCTTTAAAGTCTTTGAAATTGTTTTTTAGTGCCTGGACTATTTCCTTTCTTGTTGTTCCTATTATTTCTGTCATAATAACTAAGTCCTCAATAACTTCAAGAGTCTTTTTATGCCCTAAATATCTTCTTACAATATAGTATATGTTATTTAAGCTAACCGCTGATAAATACAATTTAACCTCTCCTCTTTCATTTAGATCAAATAATTCGCTCGCCGGATTAGCGTGTGGTTCTCTATCGGTAAAAAAATCAATGACCACATCTGAATCAATGAATAGTTTAGATGCCATATTTTTTTGATAATTCTTCTGTAAGGATTTGTTTATCGTTTAATTTTTTATCGGTTTTTATTATTCCTCTCAGCCTTTGTATTCTTGGAGAAAGTTGTTCCGGTTTTATCTGCCTTCTTTTCACAGTGACTAACTTAAAGTAATTTTCAACCATCTCTGAGAGACTCTGTCCCTTTTCTTTTGCATACTCCTTTGCTGTCTCAATCACTTTTTTTTCAATTGTCAAAGTTAATTTTGTATTCATAACTTTTTTATTTACAAATATACGTGTTTGTTTATCTATTTACAACACGTGTGCCCTGTTTCATGATGAGAATTAACGTTAACTAGAATCCATCACAAAGCAACATGTTACGATAAAATATTTTATACAGGTTAGTTCATTCTGTTATCTTTCAGAGAGCTTTAAAATGATTATGTAATTCCCCGGTGTGGCTTTAAGCAACAGCAAGATTGATTACATAATATGTGTGCTACAAAACCAAACCTTTCTACCGTAAAAAATCCGTAGTGGTACCTGAAAAAAAACAAAAAACAACTCGCCTTGATGTAAGAGAATTATGATTTTGGAGTTGCAATGTGGGTTAAGCAATGTAATTATGTACAGGGAGTAAGAGATAAATAAAAGAAACGTACTCTGCGCAAAACCCTGTGTTACTCCGCGGTTAATTCAGTCCTCCAAATTCAGATCCGGATTGGCGTAGTAGTAGGTGACCTTTTCGGTTATCTCCATCTTCAGGATATCCATTGAAACGAAGTTGACAAGTATCTTTTCGGCTTTGTAGGGCGGGATATGTGCTATTTTGCAGAAGCGGGAGAAGGTTATTTTCGGGTTGTCGTGAAGGTAGGTCAGTATGGCTTTTTCTGCTTTGTTCAGGGTTATCAGGGAGCCGGTGGGCACGTGCTTCTTTTTCCACACTTTTTGCAGAACGCTGTTTGCAACAATGTTGTTGTCGTTTACCCGGATGTATGCCTTGTACCTGCCGTCTTTGTCGGGAGCCTTGTGCGGGCGCAGTTCGCTTTTTTCAACGATAATCTCCAGGACCGTCTTGCCGAAATCTTTCCACTGAACAGTTGTGAACTCCACGGGCGGCTTGCAGTACATCAATGCGGCGGCCTCTATCATGTAGTACTCCTCCTCCGACGAAACTCCTGCGATTTTACCGTTGTCCTTAACCCCTATCAACAGGCGGCCTCCCTCGGTATTGGCAAAAGCGGCGAGAGAACGGGCTATCTTTTTTGAATCGGTTATGGCAAATTTAAAATCCTGGTGCACATGTTCGCCCTCTTCTATCATTTTATGTAACCTGTTATTCTTCACGGGTGTATGTTTGGAAATGTTGAATTATTAAGAATAATTTTAAATTAAAGAAAAAATTCATCAAACTGACAAAAATCATTTGCACAGGACGATCCTTAGTGTTATATTGAAGAAAAAAATCGCCAATGGTTTTGATTGAATAGTATAACCCGCAAAATTATAAATGTTATGGAAGATGTAAAACAAATGGTAAAAGAACTCGCCGGAAAGTATGGCCATTCCGAGAAGGGGCTTTTGCCAATACTTCAGGGAATCGTTGATAAGGAGCGTTATATCTCCGAGGAGGCGATGGTTGAAGTGGCTCGCGAGCTTGATATATCGGCAGCACAGGTGTTTGGCACTGCCACATTTTATTCGTTTCTCGAAACCAAACCCACCGGAAAGTATGTCATCAGGGTTTGTAAAACCATCTCCTGCATGATGAAAGGAAAGAACGATATCATTCGCGAACTGGAGAGCGTGTTGCGCATACATATGGGTGAAACCACCCACGACGGCCTGTTCTCGTTACGTGAGACCAACTGCCTTGGCCAGTGCCACAAGGGCCCGGCAATGCTTGTTAACGACACTCCTTATGCCGAACTGACACCTGAAAAGGTGAGACAGATCTTATGTGATATCAGAAAGAAGGAGTTTCCCGGAAACTGATCCAATTTAAAAAATTATCATCATGGCAAGCAAAAAATTAAAACGCTTAGACCTTGTTTTTAAGGATGAACAAGATACCGAAGCGATATTGAAAAAGACCTTTAGCAGGCCTGAATCAGACATAATCAACGATTTGATAAGTTCCGGTTTGAAAGGCAGAGGAGGTGCCGGTTTCCCGACGGGATTGAAGTGGAAACTTACCGCCGATACCAAAGGCGATGAAAAGTATGTGATCTGCAATGCTGACGAGGGCGAGCCGGGCACGTTCAAGGACAGGGAGATACTTTCGAAAGTGCCGCATAAAGTGCTGGCAGGAATGGCAGTTTGCGGAAGGGTGATCGGTTCGAGGAAAGGGTTTATCTACCTGCGTGGCGAGTACAAATTTCTGATACCCGACCTTGAAAGGGAGATAGAGAGGTTTCATCAACTTCTTGAAAAACTGGGATGTGGTTTTCGTGTCGAGATATTCACCGGCAGCGGGGCCTACATCTGCGGAGAGGAGAGCGCATTGTTCGAAAGTATGGAGGGCAAGCGGGGCGAGCCGAGGAACAAACCGCCCTTTCCGGTAACACACGGATACAACGGTAAACCTACAGTAATAAACAATGTGGAGACCCTGGCCCACACTTATTCCATTTTCAAGTACGGTCCCGAGAAATTCAGGGACCTCGGTGTGCAGGATTCCCGCGGCTCAAAGGTGTTCTCCGTATCCGGCGATACGCCTGTTCCGGGAATTTACGAGCTTGAATTCGGTATGACACTTCAGAAGTTTGTGGATGATTTCGGCGATGGTGATACCAAGGCCGTTCAGGTAGGCGGTGCTTCCGGGTTCTGCGTTCCCCGCAAGAAATTTGAAAAGACGATAATCGGTTATCAGGGCAAACTTACAGGAGAATCGCTTCCCACGGGTGGTTCGATGATGATATTTAACTCATCCCGCTCCATGTACAATGTCCTGCACAACTATCTTGATTTTTTTGTTGAGGAGTCGTGCGGCCAGTGCACACCATGCCGTGTAGGGACACAGCAACTACTGCTTGGCATCGAAGCTGTGAAGAAGGGGGAGAAGCCGTCATCGTATCTTGACAAGCTGCTTGAACTGGCAGAGTCGATGCGGATAACTGCCAAATGCGGGCTGGGACAGTCGGTGGCAAACTCATTTGCATCCATTGTTGAGAATTTCAAAGAGGAAATGATTTACTAAACCTAAAATTTACTGAAATGTCTGAAATGATAAATCTTACGATAGACAATGTTCCGGTGAGTGTGCCTGAGGGTACAACCATTCTGGAGGCGGCAAAAAAGATAAATGTCAGGATACCGACCCTTTGTTATCATCAGGATCTTTGCGTTGCCGGTAACTGCCGTGTTTGTGTGGTAGAGCAAAAAGGCACCGACCGCCTGATGCCGTCATGTGCGATGCCTGTGTCGGAGGGAATGGAGATACTCACAAACAGCTTAAAAGCACGTTCTGCCCGTAAGCATGTGATAGAGCTGCTTGTTTCCGAACACCGGGCCGATTGCACACGTTGTTACAAGAACGGTAACTGTGAACTGCAAGAGCTCTCTTCCGAATACATCATCGGCGAGGACGGTTTTATCGATCTGATACCTTACAAAGAATACACTATCGACCACTACTCTCCGTCAATCATCAAGGATGATTCGAAGTGCATCAGGTGCCAGCGCTGTGTCAGGACATGCAACGAGCTTCAGAAGATAGGCGCCCTTGCCGTTGCTTACAAAGGTAAGGACATGAAAATTTCCACTTTCTTTGAGAAGCCGATGTTTGAGGTCGTTTGCACCAACTGCGGCCAGTGCGTGAACAGGTGCCCGACGGGAGCTTTGACAGAGAAGACCTACGTTGATCTGGTGTGGAGCGAGATGAACCGGGAAGATAAACATGTGGTGGTACAGACAGCCCCTGCCGTACGTGTTGCTTTGGGCGAGGCGCTTGGCATGGAGCCGGGAATGATAGTGACCGGAAAGCTTGTTGCCGCACTTCGCCGCCTTGGCTTCGATTCGGTGCTTGATACCGATTTCACGGCAGACCTGACTATCATTGAAGAAGGTAATGAGTTGCTGCAGCGGCTTAAAAAGGCTTTGGTGGACAAAGACCCTGCAGCCAAACTTCCACTTACCACTTCATGTTCTCCCGGATGGGTCAAGTTCATCGAACATGCCTTCCCCGGATACCTTGACCATGTTTCCACTGCAAAATCGCCGCAGCAGATGTTCGGCGCCCTGGCAAAAACTTTTTATGCCAAAAAGATAAACGTAGAGCCGGAAAACATTGTCAGTGTTTCCATCATGCCATGTACGGCCAAAAAGTATGAGGCCGACAGACCGGAGATGCGCTCAAGCGGTTACAAGGATGTGGACTATGTTCTTACAACCCGCGAGCTGGCACTGATGATACGCCAGGCCGGCATTGACTTTGCCTCACTGCCCGATGACGATTACGACAGCATCATGGGCGAGTCGTCCGGTGCAGGGGTGATATTTGGTGCTACGGGCGGAGTGATGGAGGCAGCTTTGCGTACTGCCTACGAGGTGGTGACAGGCCGTGAGGTGCCGTTCGAGAACCTGAACATAACTCCTGTGCGTGGTATGGACGGTGTGCGCGAGGCAACCATTAAAATTGAAGGGGCTTTGCCGGAATGGAGCTTTCTTGAAGGTGTTGAACTGAGATGCTGCGTTGCCCACGGGCTTGCCAATGCCAAGAAGGTGATGGATGCAGTAAAGGCAGGTACTGTTAACTATCATTTCATCGAGATAATGGCCTGTCCGGGTGGATGCCTCGGGGGCGGAGGACAGCCGATACCTACCAATGAGGAGATCAGGCGCAAGCGTGCTGAGGCGATCTACCGCGAAGATGCACACAAGCCCATACGAAAGTCGCATGAAAATCCCGAGGTGATACGCCTTTACGAAGAATTACTGCATGAACCGTTGAGTGAAACAGCGCACAAACTACTGCATACGAACTACAGGGCAAGGGATAGGTATTGAAAGACCAGGATACTGGGAGTGCGACTCGAAGTCGCGCCCCCAGTATATTTATTAGTCGTGCCCCGACTCTTTTCTTTTACTTATAAAATTGGAAAATAAATAGTTTTATTTCAATCTGTTTTGTAATTTTATGCCTGTTACTTAAAGTCGGATTGCCATGGATTTACAAGCTCAAAAAGCCATTATCATAGAACAGTTTAAACAGGTAAATGATATAAATCTTATCAATGCGATTAAGAATTTACTTGATTATGCCTTGAAGAAAGAGCAGGGTGAAGCAGATATCCCGGAAGCTCATCGTAAGCTTGTTACAGAGCGGTTGGAAAAAGCACGTAAAAATCCGGAACTGTTATTAGACTGGGAGGAGGCAAAGGAAACGTTGAATCCCTGATGAAAAGGTATAGTGTAAAAATTGTTTCAGAAGCCTTATTGGATATTCAGGATATTACAGATTGGTACAATCTTCAAAAACGTGGTTTAGGGAAGCGGTTTCAAAAGATTGAGATAAGACATATTGATTCTTTAAGTAAAAGACCTCATGCTTATGCTATAAGGTATAACAACATAAGATGTGCGTTAATAAAAGGATTTCTGTATATGATTCATTGTAACATTGACGAAGACGAACTTGTTGTAAAAGTTCTTGCCGTTATTAGTACTGACCTGAATCCGAAGATATGGGAAGAAAAAACAAATGATAATTGTTGATTAGTCGTGCCCCGACTCTTTACCTGCAAATAATATTCCGCCTATTTTGAAAACTTTTCTTTTGCTATTCCCCCAATTTTCCATTATCTTGATTGCGGAAATAATTATTTAATTATTCATGGCATCGAAACACGAAATAACGATATGCCTTGGAAGCTCATGTTTTTCCAGGGGCAGCAAGGATGTTTTACGAACAATTAAAAGATATCTTCAGGAAAAAGATCTTGAAGATGAGGTGTTCTTTCATGGTCAGCTTTGCTCGGGGCAGTGTGAGAAAGGCCCTAACATGAGGATAGATGATAAGGATTACCATGAGGTGAACGAGGAAAATGTGATCGGGATTTTGGATGAGGTGTTTGAGGAGTAAGAGGGGAGCAGCCCCTCCCGGCCTCCCCCGAGGGGAGGAGTGAGTGAAAATACCGAAAAATTTTTCGGGGAACGTCGAATAGCCATATAAACGAATTAGCAAATAGCCAACAAACAATTAGCGAACTGAGATTTGCGATTGGTGATTAGCGAAGAGAGAACCAATAAGTAGGAATGAGGAAGCTGGAAGCTCGAAGGCACAAGGGGAGTCGGCAGTTGGCAGTCTTCAGTCGGCAGAGAAAGCCGGAAGTAAGAAACTCGAAGCTCGAAGGCACAGACGCAAGTTCTCAAATAAACAAATCAACTGAGTTAGTAAAGATAAGCACCGCAAAGGCGGAGAGGCGTGGAGTTTTTTTTAAAATAATCATTTTGATAGAGACTTTGCGTCTCTCTGTTTTCGCGGTAATAAAATATCTCAAATAAATGAATAAGCAAATCATCAAATAGCCAATTAGCCATAGAACCCGCCTGACTGCGCAGTTCTACCTGGCTATGCATTTAGACAGGCTGGCAGGCCCTTTAACCCTAGAACCCTAGAACCCATGCGTCAACTGATAGTAACAGATAAAGACAAATGCAACCTGAGCTACACTTGCATCAGGGTGTGCCCGGCAAAGGCGATAAAGATAGAGGACGGACACTCAAAGATAATTGCCAGCCGGTGTATCGGGTGCGGGCATTGCGTCACCATGTGTGCCCAGAATGCCATTTCGTACCGTAGTGAGAAAGAGATAGCGATGGACCTGATACGCTCCGGCGCGAAAGTCTCGGCCCTGTGCGATCCCTCAATTGCGGGCGAGTTCACGGACATATCCGATTACAGGAAGTTTGTGGCAATGTTGCGCGAATTGGGGTTCTCGCTTGTCAATGAGGTTGCTTTTGGCGTTGATCTCGTGGCACGCAAGTACAAGGAGCTTTACGATAATTTTCAGGGCAAATACTACATCTCCACCAAATGTCCTGCTACGGTTGGTTTCATCGAAAAGTACCATCCCGACCTTGTTGACAACCTGGCGCCTGTAGTGCCGCCTCATGTAGCAATGGCCAAGGTAGTGAAGAAGAGGTACGGCAATGATGTGAAGACTGTTTACATCACTGCCTGCACATCGGCAAAAGATGATGTGAGGACCATAAATCCTGAGAACAGGAATATCGATGCCGTGATAACCTTTGTGGAGCTGCGTGAGCTTTTCAGTGAGAACAACATATCCGAGAAATCGGTCAAGTACAGTGATTTCGACCCTCCCTTTGGCCGTAAAGGCGGCTTGTTCCCGATCAGCCACGGATTGCTGCAGGCGGTAGATATCAATCAGGGACTGCTTGATGCCAGCGTGCTGATAACCGAGGGGAGAACAAATTTCCTTCAGTCGATAGAGGAATTTACCCATGAGGAGAAGCTTAACCAGCACCTTGATATTTTTTACTGTAAGGGTTGTATCATGGGGCCCGGCACATCGCCCGGAGGGAAGAAATTCACACGCCGGACACTTGTCATCGACTATGTTTCAAAAAGGTTAAAAGATATGGACTGCGACAGGTGGAAGAAAGATATTGAAGAGTTTTCGGAGCTTGATCTCTCACGCACTTTCAAAGAGAAAGATATGCGCATGCCTGTTCCTTCCGAAGATCAGATACAGTTCGTCCTGCATGAAATGGGCAAGAGCAAGGTTGAAGATCAGCTGGGGTGCGGTGCATGCGGCTATCCTACTTGCAGGGAGTTTGCCATAGCCCATGTACAGGGGCTTACAAATTACGAGATGTGTTACTCCTACTCTATCAAAAACCTGCATACCTACATCAACAAGCTGAATTCGGCCAATGAAAAGTTGCGGAAAACACAAGAGGCACTGAAAGAGAGCGAGGAGAAGGCAAGGGCCGAGGGACAGGCAGCCCGGGAGGCAGCCGAGACGGTTACTACTATGCTCA
>JALVJU010000012.1 GCA_027034005.1 Marinilabiliaceae bacterium | reverse complement strand
CCTGTTCCGATGGCTGTAGCGCCCATATTAAGCACTTCGATGGATTTCTGTGCATTCTCCAGGTTGGCCAGTTCCCACTCCAGCATTGAAGCATAGGAGTGAAACTCCTGTCCCACTGTCATCGGCACTGCATCCTGCAACTCTGTACGCCCCATCTTCAGTACTTCGATATACTTGTTGCCAAGTACCCGGAATGATTTTGCAAGCTCTTTGACCTGCTCTTTCAGGTCATCGTTCTGCATCAGCATTGTAAGTTTCAGGGCTGTGGGATAAGTGTCGTTTGTGGACTGCGACATGTTTATCTCATCGTTGGGCGATATCTTGTCGTAATCCCCCTTTTTGTGGCCTGCAAGTTCAAGCGCCCTGTTGGCTATCACTTCATTGGCATTCATGTTAGTAGATGTTCCGGCACCTCCCTGGTACAGGTCGATCTTAAACTGATCCAGCAGTTTACCGTCTATCAACTCCCGGCATGCCGGCTCTATCAGCTTAAGCATTTCAGGCTTCATCTTCCCGGCATCGGTATTGGCTTTTGCAGCAGCAAGTTTAACCATACCCCATGCTTTCATAAAATCGGGATAATCATTTATATACTGTCCCGAGATATTAAAGTTCTGCATTGCTCTTGCTGCCTGTGCTCCGTAGTAGGCATCGGCCGGAACCTTAACATCCCCAAGCAGGTCGTGCTCAGTCCTGTACTTTTCCTGGGCAAACATTGCTGCGCCTGCCGTCAGAAACAGAATCATTAAACCTGTAAAAAATGTCTTTTTGTTCATGGTAAGAAATTTAGTTTATAAAAAATTCAAAGTATTATCGAAGAGAGTATCAATGCGAGCACTACCGCTGTTGTTGTCGTGACAAGTCCGGGCAACATAAAACTGTGGTTCACAAGATACTTTCCTATGCGTGTTGTACCTGACTGGTCGAACGAAACGGCTGCGATAACGGTTCCGTAGGTAGGCAAAAAGAAATACCCGTTTACTGCCGGATAGACACCTGTCAGGATTGCCGGCGCTATTCCCAGTGCCACTCCGACTGGTACAAGAATGGTCACAGTAGCTGCCTGGCTAAAAAGCAGTATCGACAGGATGAACAATCCAAATGCAAAAACCCATTGTTGTCCTTCGATCAAATGTTTTATATTTTCGATGATAACCAGCTGGTTCGCTTCATAAAAAGATGAGCCGAGCCAAGATATTCCAAGGATGGATATGAGTGCCACGATACCGCTTTTCATGGTTTTACTTGCAACCGAATCACCTGCTTTGGCTTTAAAGAGGACCATGATCAGTCCTGCTGTTGCAAGCATTAGAATGATGATTGTGTTTCCCATTGTTATCTGGCCTGTTTCTGCTGCCCCTTTAACCACAGTTTCATAAGTGGGCCTTAGTGAAGGGAACATCCCGACAATGACAACAAGAATGATGGCCGTGAAAAACATTATTGTGGAACCTTTAGCCCTTTTAAGTTCATGGCCTGTCAGGACTTTTGTTGCACTGTTCGAACTGCTTTTTATCAATCCCTTGGCCAGTCTCTCCTGAAAAACGGGGTCGTCTTTTAGTTCTTTGCCTTTCCGTAAAACGGAGAAAGCGCCTATCACAACGGCAATGAGTGTTGCCGGAATGGTTACCATCATTATCTGGGGCAGTGCCACATTAAGTCCGGCAAGCGAACCCACCAGCGCAACTGTGGCAGCCGAAATAGGCGATGCTATCAGGCCGTGCATTGCAGCAATAACGCTTATGGACATAGGGCGCTCAGGCCTTACACCTGCTTTTATCGATATTTCGGAGATGACCGGAAGTAGTGCATAGATAACATGCTGTGTACCTGAAGCAAAGATTAAAACGTAAGTAACCAGGGGTGCTACAAAAGTGATACTTTTGGGGTTCTTTCTCATCACCTTTTTGGCAACGCTGACCAGATAGTCAAGGCCGCCTGCTGCCTCCATGGTCGAGAGGGCGGTTATCACGGCAAGGATCATCCCTAAAACGATAACCGGAGGACTTCCGGGAGGCATTCTGAGTATAAAAACAAAGATTATCAATCCCAGGCCTGCGATAGTTCCCATTCCGATACCTCCTATTCGGGATCCGATGACAATACATGCCAGAAATATTGCGAGTTCAATCCAAATCATAAAATTAATATTTTAAAAGAAAAACTTAAATCAAACCCCTGAACAATGTCTCCCAAAAGAAGTATCCCTGCTAAATCAAAATTTTAATGAGACATTTTTAGCTTGCAAATAAAAAAACAATTACTCGCACGAGAATGTTCAATCCACTCTTGTACTTTTTTTAGTCATCAAGTTTAAAAAAACTTCTTCCCTTCATTTAAGAACACCCTATAATTTAGGAATAATTTCTACAAACTGAAAATAATTAACACTAATTCCTTTTGTTTCTTTTGCTAATGAGTTTACCTTTGAAATGAAACCAAATTAAAAATTACCATGAAGTTAAAAGCATCACCAATTATCATTATTTTAATTGTGGCAGCAGGCCTGTTCGTATTCTTTTTCGGTGCCCGCATGTTCTGGACCATTCAACCCGGTGAACGCGCCATCGTTTTTAAACCATACACCATAGGCCTTGACAAAACCGAAGTGTACACTCCCGGTTTTCATATCATTGCTCCCTGGAACAAAATGATCATTTACAATGTAATGGAACAGACAAGAGAGGAGAAGATGAATGTTCTGGACAAGAACAGCCTTTCAATATCAATGGATGTATCTATCCGTTACAATCCCATTTACGACCGCATAGGCTACCTGCATGAAACATTCGGGCAGAACTACTCCAATGTACTCGTTATTCCCGAGGTGAGATCTGCTGTAAGAAGTGTAACAGGCCGGTACACCGCCGAGGAGATATTCTCAACAAAAAGAATGGAGGTGGAAAATACCATCAAGGAAGAAACTGCAAAAGTGTTAAAGGAAAACAACATCGATATGCGTGCATTGCTGATACGCTCCATCACCCTTCCGGCTCAGATCAAAGAAGCTATTGAAAATAAACTCAAGCAGGAACAGGAAGCCCTGGCCTACAAGTTCAAGCTGGACAAGGAACGCAGCGAGGCGGAAAGAAAAAGGATAGAGGCGGAAGGTATTGCCAAATACAACCAGATATTAAGCTCAAGCCTGACAGACAAGATACTTCAGCAAAAAGGTATCGATGCAACCATCGAACTTGCCAAGTCGCCAAACACCAAAGTAGTGGTAGTAGGTTCGGGCGACAAAGGGCTGCCTTTGATACTGGGAAATTAATCACAAAAACATTGTAATAGATTATTGGGAGTGCGACTGGCAGTCGCGCCCCCAATAATTCACAGAACATCATAAAAGAAAACTCATCATGAAACATTTTTTGTTAGTTTTTATTGTCCCCTTGATGATGTTAAGTTGCACATCACCGGAAAAGGATAACACGCAAACTGATACTTACATGCCAAACATCTCAGAAACAACAGTGAACAATGTGATAAAGACATTGAAAGACAAAAGTGACAAATCATCCTACGACCGTCTTGAAAGGGGAGTGAAACATGCAGCATCCCTTTGGCGCACATCTGATGGTACGGAGGAGGATTTCACCTCTTTTTGCCAAAAGAATTTCATCAGTGACCCAGATGAGCTTTTCACTGCATTCGAGAAGGCCAGCCGGAATGTTGAGATCCTTTACGGGTATTTTAACGAGATTACCCTTGGGCTGAAGAAGCCTCTTGATGAGCCAATGGGGCCGATAAAGCCCATTGATGAGATGTTCGGAAGTTATTCGGTGGGATCCCATCTCATTGAGGATATGTACAAGAATAAGATCGCATTTTACATTGCCCTCAATTTCCCGTACTACTCGCTTGAAGAGAAAAACGAACTGGGAAAGGACTGGAGCCGTAAAAAGTGGGCTTATGCCCGCCTTGGCGATATGTTCACATCAAGAGTGCCCTCCGACCTGATACGAAAAGCAGGTGAGGTGGCAAGCCGGTCGGAGATGTACATTGCCGGCTACAACATCTACATGGGCAATGTGGTGGACAACACAGGCAAATCCCTTTTCCCGCCTGACATGGTGCTTCTCTCCCACTGGAACCTGCGTGACGAGATAAAATCGAACTATGCCAACAAAACCAACGGCGTTGAAAAGCAGGCAACCATCTACAAGGTGATGACAAGGATAATCGATCAGTCGATACCGGAAAAGGTGATCAACAACAAAGAGCTGAAGTGGGATCCGGAAACAAACAAGGTATTCGGGAACGGGAAAGAGGTTAAGGCCCGACCGGAGAACGATGCCCGGTACGCACAGATACTGAATAACTTCAAGGCCATGAGCGCCATGGACAGTTACACACCTTTGAACAGTGCAATAAAAAGGGCTTTTGAAGGGAGCATGGAGATCATGCAGCCTGAAGCAGAAAAGCTTTTCAGGGAGTTTCTCTCGTCAAAAGAGGTAAAAGAGGTGGCAGCACTCATAAAATCCCGTCTCGGCCGTGACCTTAAGCCATGGGATATCTGGTACGACGGGTTTAAGGCACGCAGCGGCATTGATGAAACAAAGCTTAACGCCATCACCGAAAAAAGGTACCCCAATGCAGCTGCTTTCCAAAAAGGCCTGCCACGCATGCTGATGACACTTGGGTTTAGTAAAGCGAAAGCGACCTACATTGCAGATAAGATCGAGGTTGATCCGGCACGCGGATCCGGCCATGCATGGGGGGCTGCCATGAAAGGTTCAAAAGCACACCTGCGAACCCGTATCCCGCCCACGGGAATGAACTACAAAGGCTACAACATTGCCGTTCACGAGTTCGGCCACAATGTGGAGCAAACAATCTCCCTTTACGATGTGGATTACTACACGATGCACGGTGTGCCAAACACTGCTTTCACTGAGGCACTGGCCTTTGTTTTCCAGAAACGTGACCTGATGCTGCTCGGCATCAATAACAAGGACCCGAAAAAAGATGCACTGGAAACGCTTGACAATTTCTGGTCGCTGTATGAGATCATGGGAGTTTCACTAGTCGACCAGGGGATGTGGAAATGGATGTATCAAAATCCTGATGCCACACCTGTACAACTAAAAAACGCAGTCCTGGAGATATCAAAAAAAGTATGGAATGAATACTACGCTTCGGTTTTCGGCATAAAAGACCAAACTATCCTTGCAGTGTATTCACACATGATAAATACACCGCTCTATCTTTCAAACTATGCTTTCGGATACCTGATACAGTTTCAGATAGAGCAACACCTGAAGAACTCGGATTTCGCAACGGAGGTGGAACGCATCTACAAACAAGGCCGTCTGACCCCCAACTACTGGATGAAAGAGGCCGTTCATACCGACATCTCCACAAAACCAATCCTTGAGAATGTTGATAAGGCCCTGAAGATAGTACGATGAGGATTCTGTTGGGGGCCTGATATTAATATCTTTGACATTTTTCACCCCTTGCTAAAGGTCGACATCATTGAAAATCTACTTATGTCACGTAACTTTTTTATGCATATTAAAGAATAGATAAAATAAAAGTATTTAATTTGAAGGCAATGTCTATTTGTTGTGCGGATATAAATCGTACCCAAATAAGTAGTAAACAAATTTAATTAAAGTAAACGTTATGAAACAGCAACTTATACTTACATTAATCTTTTTTCTATTGCTGACCCCTGAAAATTCCAATGCGGTAAAACCATTTCCCAAAAAAGAAAAAAAGTCGATCTATCACGACGGATGGATAGATTTTAACAAAAACGGCAAAAAGGATATCTACGAAGACCCCAAACAGGATATCGAGGCACGGGTAGAGGACTTGTTATCGAAAATGACAATGGAGGAAAAGACCATGCAGATGGTCACCCTTTACGGTTACAAAAGAGTGGCAAAAGACCAGCTCCCCACGCCCGAATGGAAAGAAGCATTTTGGAAAGACGGCCTGGCCAATATCGACGAGCATTGCAACGGGGTAAAAGAGTCGGATTACATGTATCCCTATTCAAAACATGTATGGGCACTTAACCAGGTACAGAAGTTCTTTGTGGAAGAGACACGGCTGGGAATTCCCGTGGAATTCACCAACGAAGGCATCAGGGGACTGAACCACACCAAGGCAACATGTTTCCCTGCACAGATTGGTGTTGCAGCCACGTGGGACAAAGGACTGGTTTATAAAATAGGGCATGTCACAGGAAGTGAAGCACGTGCCCTTGGTTACAACAATGTTTATTCTCCCTTGATGGATGTAGCAAGGGATCAGCGCTGGGGTCGCATTGTGGAAACTTACGGCGAAAACCCGTTTCTGATTGCCGAACTAGGGATACAGCAAGTCAGGGGAATTCAGGAGAACAGGGTGGTAAGCACGCTTAAACACTACTTCCTCTACTCCGTACCAAAGGGTGGAAGGGACGGCAAAGCCCGTACCGACCCGCATGTTGCCGAACGTGAA
>JALVJU010000011.1 GCA_027034005.1 Marinilabiliaceae bacterium | reverse complement strand
GATAACCCTCTTTTGTTACCCAATTCTTAGCACGTCCCAAAGGCGGTTCTCCCGTCTCGGTAGGCAGGAACTTATCTACCTCGGGCAGTTCAAGGGGCAGCTCAGACTCGTCAAGCATGTATGGCAGGCCGTCTTTGTAGTAAACAGGGAACGGCTCGCCCCAGTACCTCTGACGGCTGAAAATGGCGTCACGCAAACGGTAGTTCACAGTCACCTCCCCGATACCTTTCTCCTCAATGTTTTCTTTTGTTTTGGCAATGGCCTCCGGAACAGACAGGCCATTCAGGAAACCGGAATTTATCATGTACCCTGCTTTAGAATCCTTGGCATCGTCCCATGTTGACGGGTCGGATGGCTCTTCACCCTCAGGCACTACAACCTGAGTTATTTCCAACCCAAAATGACGGGCGAAAGCAAAGTCCCTTGTATCATGGGCAGGCACGGCCATTATGGCCCCGGTACCGTAGCCGGCAAGCACATAATCGCTTATCCATACAGGGATCTTCTCTCCGCTTAGAGGATTGATGGCGTAAGAACCCGTAAAGACTCCGGTCACCTTCTTCACATCGCTCATCCTCTCCCGTTCGGTGCGCTTCTTTGTCTCTTTCAGATATGCTTCAACTTCCTCTTTATGCTCCGGCTTCGTCAAGTCCTGTACCAACTCACTCTCGGGTGCAAGCACCATGAACGTCACACCGAATATCGTGTCTGCCCGTGTGGTGAATATCTTCATCTCCACATCCGAGCCATCCACCTTAAAGATCATATCTGCACCTTCCGACCTGCCTATCCAGTTACGCTGTATCTCTTTCAAAGAATCGGTCCACTCGATAGTTTCCAGCCCATCGAGCAAGCGTTTTGCATAAGCAGAAACCCTCAGCAGCCACTGCCTCATTTTCTTCTGCTCCACAGGGTGGCCACCACGCACAGAAACTCCGTCTTTTATCTCATCATTGGCAAGAACAGTTCCCAAAGCCGGGCACCAGTTGACCATGGTATCGGCCAGATATGCAAGGCGATAATTCAACAGTATCTCCTGCTGCTCCTTGTGCGTTTTTGAGTTCCACTCGTCAGCAGTAAACTCCATCTTTTCGGTACAAGCCACATCAAGCCCGGCAGTCCCGGTTTTCGAAAATGCCTCTTCCAGTTCAGATATCGGCCTGGCCTGCTCCGCCTGATTGCAGTAGTAGTGCTTGAACATCTGCTGAAAAGCCCACTGTGTCCATTTATAATATTTTGGGTCTGAAGTCCTCACCTCACGGTCCCAGTCATACGAAAAACCTATCTTGTCAAGCTGCTCCCGGTATCTTTTAATATTGTTTTCTGTGGTTATTGCAGGATGCTGTCCCGTCTGAATTGCATACTGTTCTGCCGGCAAGCCAAAAGCATCGTACCCCATAGGGTGAAGCACATTAAACCCGTTCGACCGCTTGTAACGGCTGTAAATGTCGGAAGCAATATACCCAAGCGGATGTCCTACATGCAATCCTGCTCCTGATGGATAGGGGAACATATCAAGCACATAAAACTTTGGGCGCTCCTTGTCAACATCAACCTTATAAATTTTATTTTCAACCCAATACTTTTGCCACTTACTCTCAATTTCCTTGAAATTATATTCCATTTCTTTCGTATTTTATTTCGGCAGCACAACCCCAAGTGCTGCAAGTACAATCATACTCAATTATCAAAGTGCGAAAATATGAAATGTTTTTTATTCAAAACATGAATTACACTAATTAACACGATTTTGAGCATAAAAAAACGCTCCCGAAGGAACGTTTAACTTTTTTCTATTTTATTGATAAGGTTTATCGCTAAGGCCGCTAAGTTTTTTTCGCCAAGTACGCCAAGGCCCTTTCTCTATTGACAATTAAACTCCTTTGCGTTTGCGGTCTTTACGAGAAACCCTTTTATAAAAGCCCGGCATGTTTCATGGCCTCTTGTATCTTTTTATCTTTTTGAGCCAATTCTTTCAGAAACTTATCTACTTTTTTGCCATGTGCAATCTGTTCATCCAACCTGTCCTTCTCTGATTCCATCTGCCTCATAACAGGATACAGGGTCTTTCTCCTGTCCCAAACCAATACTGCAACAAACACACCTATCAATCCAATCATTGAATAAAACAAGTTATAGATAGCATTCCTTATTTCCTGCA
>JALVJU010000010.1 GCA_027034005.1 Marinilabiliaceae bacterium | reverse complement strand
ACAAAATGGCTGCCGTTGTTCTTCACCAATTTTCTTGGTGTACTGAACGACAACTTCCTCAAAAACCTTATCGCGTTTGTGGGTATCGTGTGGATTGCCGATGAGGGCAACAAGTCCCTTGTGATATCCCTGGCATCTGCCATGATGGTGTTGCCTTACATCCTCTTTTCACCCATTGCGGGCCGGCTCTCAAAGGAGTATCCGAAAGCCAGGATCATCAAGATAACCAAAGTTGCAGAGGTACCTATCATGCTTCTTGCTGCCGTTGGTTTCTACCTTCACAGTCTTCCCGTAGCCATGACCGCCATGTTTTTCATGGGGCTGCAAAGCTGCATGTACTCTCCTGCCAAGTACGGCATCATCCGTGACATCGGCGGCAAGGAAGGCATATCTTTCGGTACGGGAGCCATGGAGATGCTCACCTTCACTGCTGTTCTTATCGGCACGTACCTTGCAGGCACCATCTCCGATGTCATTAACTATCCGAAGTTCGTGAACTATCAGGCAGAGATCATCGCAGGGCTGTTCCTGTTTATTGCCCTTGCCGGATTGTTCAGCAGCATCTTCATCAATCCCCGCGAAAGCGATCCCGAAACAGAAGACAATGCATCTCTGAACCCGGTCACTTTTACGGTGCAATCATTCAAGTGGTCGAAAAGGATCAAAGGGCTCAATTACTCCATTTT
Organism: Marinilabiliaceae bacterium; assembly: GCA_027034005.1. GTDB lineage: Bacteria > Bacteroidota > Bacteroidia > Bacteroidales > Marinilabiliaceae > JAADEM01. The sequence continues at coordinate 1,487 of JALVJU010000010.1, read as the reverse complement.
CGGGCTGTCCACGTTCTGGCTCATCGGTTCACTGATACAGATGAACATCATCATATACGGCCCTGAGATACTTAAACTATCAAATACCGACACTAGCATCATCATGGCGCTTGTTGCCATCGGCATCGGCCTTGGCTGCTACGTGGCAGGAGTCATCTCGCACCACAAAGTAAGGACATCACTGATCCCGGTAGGTGGAGCTGGCATGCTTGCAAGTGTTTTGTTGATATTAATACTGAATCCCGGCCCGGTAGTTTTTTCATTGTTGACGGTGCTTACCGCTTTCTTTGCAGGATTCTTTAAAATCCCATTGAACGCGTTCATGCAAGACCGAGTGGAAGGCCGTATGCTAAGCCAGGTACTTGCCTACAACAACCTTATGGTATTCCTTTTCATCCTGATATCCGCCGGCATATTCGGCATTACCGAACGGCTTACAGGCCCTAAAGGAGTATTTGTTGTAACGGCACATGTAATCGCATTTGTAACCATAGTAATGTATTTTAAGATTCCCGGAGCAGGGAAAGCCGGAAGGTCGAAGCTGAATAATGTCAAAAGTAGGCAAAATGAAAAAATAAAATGTTCCTCACCCCCTCTTTCCCCCTCTCCAAATAGGAGAGGGGGAGGTTGCGATACTTTTGACTTAACGATTGCTAGTTCAAGGGGGTAAGGCAAATAACAATAAAACCATGAAGCCCCATACTCCCATATTCACCCTCGTTTCAAAACTCATCTTTTTCATTGGAAGGATACTTCTTTCTGTCAGGTACAAGGTTGAGATGAAAGGAACGAAACTGCTTAAGGATAAAAAAACAACATTGTTTCTGCCAAACCACCAGGCGATAGTTGACCCGGTGCTTTTCATAACTCACATTTACAGGCACACAACATGTGTCCCCGTTATCACTTCAGGTTACTACGATATGCCGGTGGCAAAATATTTCTTCAAAAAATGGGGAGCAGTAAGGGTTAGCGACCTGGAAAAAGGGAGCCGTAACACTAAAGTACTGGAAGAGATAACCACATCGGTGAACAACGGTTTCAGGCACGGCAATAATGTGGTGTTATACCCTGCCGGTCAATTGCCTGCCCAGGGGTACGAAAAGATCATGAACAAACAGAGTGCGTTCAGGGTAGTACGTAACATGCCGGACGATGTGCGGGTTGTAGGTGTCAGGATCAGTGGATTGTGGGGCAGCATCTGGTCGAAGGCATGGACCGGTGAATCTCCGGATTTTTTCCCTGTACTGCTGAGATGTATCGGATACACCCTTGCCAATCTCATCTTTTTCACCCCAATGCGGAAAGTGACTATCGAATTTGAAGACATCACTGAAAAAGCAGAAGAAAAAGCCCGGCACGACAGGCAGACATTTAACTCCTACCTGGAAACTTTTTACAACATACACGGAGAGGAAAAGCCGTTGTTCCTGAAACATATTTTCTATCTTCCGGCTCCAAAACGGGAACTGCCAAAACATATCAAA
>JALVJU010000009.1 GCA_027034005.1 Marinilabiliaceae bacterium | reverse complement strand
GGATACTGTTTTCAACCACAAGGAGTGCGTGGCAATTAACGTTGAGATTCCCGGTACAGCCAGGGGTGGAAGCAAAGCTTACAATTTTATCATTGATAAAAAGACCTGGTTCCCCGAATGGTCAAAACTGATACTTAAAACCAGCAAGTATGTTTATCACGATGAGATATTTTTCTCTGATTTCAGTAAGGATAATGTTGATCCTGCAAAGCTGAAAGAGAGGCAGGAAAAGGTTCTTGCAGAAAATCCCGTTGAGGTCAATGGTTCGGGTTCTGAGTTGTCGAGCCTTGAGAAAATGCTTCATGTGGGCGATGCGGCACCTCTTTTCAATGCAAAATATTATGCCGGAGAGAAGCCGTTTGAGCTGAAGGATTTTATCGGTAAAAATGTGATCATCGTGGATTTCTGGTACACACACTGCCATCCCTGTGTGAAGGCAATGCCATCGCTTGATAAGCTGTACCGGAATTACAAGGATAAGGGACTGATGATTTTCGGGCTGAATTCTGTCGATAATCAACCAAGAAGCCGTAAGATATTGGATAACTTTTTGGCAAAGCGTGATATCAGTTACGATATCATCCTTGCAACCCCCGAAGTTGATATCATGTACAAAGTAAATGGTTACCCGACTATGTATGTGGTTGATAAGAATGGTAAAATTGCTTTTGCTGAGATCGGCTTTAATGATGAGCAGTTTGAAAAACTGACTGAAAAAGTTGAAGAGTTATTAAAACAATAGAACCTTCTTAATATCAGTAACTTCTTTTAAAAACTCAGAGATGGGCATTGTCCCGTTTATGAGTTTTTATTTTTTGAAGCTTGGCCTATTGGAATATCCTTTGTTGTTAATTGTTAAAAGCTGGCAAAGCCAGTCGGGATAATATATCTTGACAGTTCTTTTCGTTAAATTAACCTATTTGTTTAATAAGGCATTGTTAATTTGAGTTTGTGGGCAGAATAACTTACATTTAGATCATTACTTTATAAAAATGTATGCCTTATGCGATTGGTTATTTCTCTCCGAAAAACTGTTTTAAATGCATTGGTTCTTTTGTTCATTCCGTTTGCTTTGTTCTCACAGAAGCAGGCGGTAACAAAGTTTAGTTCCAATAAGTTTATTACCGACTGGATGATTCTTGGCCCCTTTCCTGCTAAGAGCAATGATGCCTTGTATCGTGATTTCTTGTCTGAAGAAGGTGGAGAGAGCGGTGTTGTGCCAGTTGAAGGTGAAAGTTTTAACTCTTCGTCAGTTGAGTGCGGAAAGGTAAGCTGGCAGTTTGCAACAGCCGATAAAAACGGTAAGCTGGATCTTGCAAAATATCTCAGGCCCAACCAAACTACAGTAGCTTATGCTGCGGCAGTGATAAAATGTAAAAAGCGCACTCCTGCTATGCTCAAACTGGGCAGCAACGATATGCTGGCTGTGTGGCTTAACGGGAAAAAGGTCTTTGTTCATCCCGACCCCAGGGCTTCCGGCCCGGATGCCGATAAGGTTGCGGTAACTCTTGAAAAAGGAGAGAACCTGTTGCTTGCCAAAGTTCAGAATGTGGGAGGCGGCTGGTGGTTGTATGCCCGATTCGATGAGTTGTTCAGGCTGAATGATGCTGTTTACATTACCGCACCTGCAGTAAGCCCTGTACCCAAAAGAACCCCAGACAACAAGGTTGCGGATATTTTTACGGTAATGCTTTACAATACTTCGAGTAAAACTGCAGGGCCGGTTCAGATGCTTGCCGGTAAAAACAAAGATGTCATAGCTTCTGCAGAAAGGATAAAGCCGGGTGAAATGCTATGGCTTACAGGAAATGCTCCCGGTGATGGGGCCGGCTTCAAGGAGAAAGTGGATGTTGATGTCACTTTAAATACGAATGATGAAGCAAAGACTTTTCATCTCGAAATAAACCATTCCGGGATAGTTGACGGTGTAACATGGTTTGTACAGGGTTTTCATGTCGATCCGGTTTGGCGCGACAGCCAGTCGGGGTACCAGGCCTTGTCATTCTCCAACTTTTCCCAGTTCATCTATGCTTCGCGGGGAGACAGCGGTTTTGATTTTGTTGCAAGTGAGCTACCTTACCTTAAGCCATTTTACGATTCTCATCCGCAGGAGAGGGATATTGTCAGGGGATTTGTAAATGGAGGCAGGATAGAAACCTGCGGAAGTTATAACC
>JALVJU010000008.1 GCA_027034005.1 Marinilabiliaceae bacterium | reverse complement strand
ACATACTTTCCGTCCACAACTTTTGTGTCCCATTCCACACGGCTGAAGTTCATCCGCCACTGAACCCCGTCAGCCGGCTTGGCTCCGAGGTTATGCTCATTCAACACTTTTAACGGAAATGCAATCTCCACGGTCCATTTCTCATCCTTGTTTTTGGGGTCGTTAATGGTCCCGTATATTTTCACTGCCGACTTCAACCCGTTGATGTCCCAGTTGTTTATCGATAGCCCTCCATCGCGATACGGCTTTATCAGCATAAGGTCCCAAACAGTGTTGAAGGCGTTCATCTCAAATTCGTAATACCCGTGGTTATCACCGTCAGGGTCTATGAAAACCTCAAAATCGTTATCATGAAAAATGACGGCATCACGGGTTGTAATCGTAGCCCAGATGTCCGGCTCATCCAGCTCCGCATAGACATAAAGGTACTTATCGTCCCACAACATCTTAACCCGGGTATCAAACTTCGGTTCCGGCTTTTTATCTCCTTCGATGTCAACGAACTTTTTGGTAAAAGGAGCTTTCTCCCATGCATTCTCACCGGCAATGCCGTCAATCTCCAACGGTTTGGCCGTTTTGTACACCACATACTCTTGCGGTGAGAACTTCAGGTGTTTCATCTGAACATACTCTGCCTTCTTGTCCGGTTTCTCCTTTTTCTTCTCCTGTTTGCAGGAAACCAGCATCATTGATGCTAAAATAAAAATCAAAAAATACTTCATGTCTTTAAATCTTGTTACTTAAAAGTGTACTGCCAATCAAGTAAATACCAAAGGCTCCCATAACTATTCCGGTAAGTACCCTGAAATAATGAATATGTGTATTGGTTATAAATTTTTTAATTTTTGATGCCAATAGTATTTTAATGATATCTGTTGAAAAAGTCGTGGCTATCACACTCAGAAAAAATATAAAAACACCGGCACCATCATGCGAATATCTTGACACAACGACTGCTACCGAAGTCAGCCAGAACAACACCACGGAAGGGTTCATGGTATTTATAAAAAACCCTTTCACGAAATTTGTTTTAAAACCTGTAGCAATCCCAGTGTTTTTACCGTAGCCTATAAAACTGCTTGCCCCAAAGCCGATAAAAACCGCCCCGCCTATCAGGCTGATGTAAGGACTTTCGATTAGGGGTTTCATATATTTTGCAGCTCCGAAAACAAACAACGAGATGAAAATGGCATCCGACAAAAGAATGCCTGTGTCCATTACTAAAGCCTTTTTTATCCCTCCGGAAATGGCGGTATCAATAAGCATAAAAAAAACAGGGCCTACAAGTACACTGAGCAAAAGCCCCAACGCAATACCTTTCCCTGCAACTTCAATCATTGTATGCCATTTTGTTGACGAACGACTCCCACTGATTCAGCTTGTCATTTTTCAAAACGCGTGGAAATTTATTCTGTCCTCCTGATTTTCCCAGATAATCCATGTAATCATAGAATACTTTATTGGGCAATACCGTAATTATCACCTCTTTTAATGCAGCGCTGCGTTCTGTAGCATAATCATCATTCAGCTCTTTTAAGGTTTTGTCCAGCTCTTCTTTGATGTTTTTTGTATCAACAGCATTTTCAACGCCAATGTACCAGTGATGTGCGAAAAGATTATCATATTTTATGCCGGCAACCGTGAACTCTTTTGTTCCAAGGTTGAGCTTTTCAGAAACTCTCTTAACTGCCTCGTTCATGTTTGCCTCCGACAAGTGTTCACCACATAAACTTAAAAAACCGGAGATACGACCGGTAATGACAATCTCATATTTCTGTTTTGAAGTAAACCTGACAGTGTCCCCGATCAGATATCGCCATGTGCCTGCATTGGTGCTGATCACCAAAGCGTAGTCGATACCCACTTCAACCTTATCAAGGGTAACAGCTTTGGCATCTTGCTTCACTCTCCCGTCGGCCGTGAAATTATTTTCATCAAAAGGGATAAACTCATAAAATATCCCGTTTTTCAGTACCATCTGCATATCTGCATCGCCCCATTCAAGTTGATAAGCAAGAAATCCTTCGGAAGCAAGATATGTTTCCATGTAATAAATATCCTTACCAAGAAGCTTGTTCAGAGTGTTTTTGTATGGTTCCAGGCTAACACCGCCATGAGCATAGACCAACAGGTTCGGCCAGATATCATGAATATTGTCGACCTTGTAATGCTCAATTATCCTTTCAAAAAGTATCTGAACCCAAGCCGGAACTCCTGCAATGATTACAACATCCCAGTCTTTGGCCGAGAGTGTCATCTGCTCAAGTTTCTGGTTCCAGTCTTTCTCTTTTGCTATTTCCGCCCCGGGCTTGTAAAAAGAGTTTATCCATTGGGGCAGGTTTCCAGTCATTATGCCGCTCAGGTCGCCTTCCTGCACATGGCCTATTTTATTCAGATAAGTGCTCCCTCCAAGCAAAAGGATATCTTTTACAAAGAAATTTTCCGGGATATCGAGCCGGCTCAGGGTGACCATGTGTCTCAGCCCGGCCCTTCTTATGGACATCAACATGTCACGTGTCACCGGTATCCTTTTGCTCGAAGCCCCTGAAGTACCGGAACTTAATGCGAAATATTTTATCCTGCCCGGCCAGCAGATATTACTCTCCCCCTGAAATGACCTGTGCCACCATTCATTGTAAATTGAATCGTAATCAAAAAAAGGAACTTTCTCCTGATATTCCCTTACCATGTCGGAAGATTGCAGAATTCTTTCGAATTCATATTTTTTTCCAAAAGATGTGTCTGCTGCTTTTCTTAATAAACTTCGCAGTGTGTTTTGCTGTGACCTGTCAACATCTTTAATAGTATAAGTCAAATATTTGCCACGTAAGGTGACTATGTTTTTTAAAATTTTTCCAATAAAAGGCATGTCTCAATTGTTTCAATTAAAAATCCGGAATGGGGGTAATGTAATAATTATTTTTCAATCATTACAAATCTTTTACTTTACAGTTCTCCAGTCATCGGTTGTTGTTTTTCTTTTCTTTTCTCCCGGTGGCTTAACCCATATCTGTATCACAGAGCCGCCTGCTTTCTGGCAAAACCTGTCCTCTACCGTATGAAGTCCTTTTTTCAGGTATATCTTACCATGCCTCTCTCGCCAGCCGTGGGCACATCCGTTATCTACAACAAGCTTGCCGCCGACAAAGAATTTATCGCCATCATCTGACACAGTATAGAAAGTATAAGCCCCGTCCTTTGCCGCATTGAAAAACCCCTTGAATACCATGCCGATATATTCGCTCTTTTCATATCCTGACAATGAAACTTCAGGCTGAACCGACACATCGACAGGATTAATGGAACCCGGCATTTCAGATATCTTATTAAACTTACTTTTGTAAACAGTGCGTGTGATGCCTTTAATTGTGCCTTTTGCCGATACCGGCTCAAGCGGCACCTGCTTATCGAATTTTGACTCGTAGATACTGCTGAACACATCGCCTCGGAACGCACGTATCCTGACAATACAGCTCTTGTCAATAGTCACAGTACCGTTATATTTTTTTGAGCTTCTTACCGGTGCCGAACCATCTGTAGTGTAGAATACTTCCATATCTTTTAACGGGACTGAGATATTCAAAATTGCGGTATCGGTGAACACTACCACATCCTCTATTCCTGCGAGTTCAGGAAGATGGTAGAACAAATTTTGTTTCACAAAACGTTCCTGCTGCTGCAGGATTTTCGAAGAAAAAGCATCGTAATCCTTGTTCTGTTTATCTGTCCATCCTGTCTCGGCCAGAGCCAGCATACGGGGCAGTATCATGTAGTAAACACGTTTTGTGTTCGGTATCCTTTCCGTCCACACATTTGCCTGCACCCCGATGATGTGTTTTGCCATTTCGGAAGTAAAACGTTCGGGTACCGGCTCAAAGTTATATACTTTCGATACAGGTGTCGCCTTGTACGGAAAGTCAAAATAGTATTCAAAATCAGGGGTCATGATTATGTCGTTTCCGTTCCCGGCTGCAATGTCAAGTGTTTTGGGGGCCCAGTTTCGCCACCACATAATGGTCGCATCTTTGGTCAGTCCGCCTTCGGCTATCTCGTCCCAGCCCATGAGTTTTTTCCCTTTGCTTTTCAGAAACTTCTCTATCTGCCTGTTGAAATACGCTTGTAGTTCGTGTTCATTTTTAAGGTGCAGGCTCTTCAAGGCTGCCTGGTCTAAAGGGCACTCTTCCCACGACTTTATGTTAACCTCATCTCCCCCTATGTGAATGTATTCACCGGGAAACAGGTCGGCAACCTCACCAAGCACATTCTCGATAAAAGTGTAAGTTGAATCTTTACCGAGACATGCAGGGGTGGAAAAAAACTCTCCCCAACCGGCTTTGCCCGTGCATGAAAGAAACGGGTAATTCCCTATGGCAGCCATGAAGTGCCCCGGAACATCTATCTCGGGGACTATCTCTATCTGTTTCTTTTTTGCATACTCTATGATGCCGTGCATTTCCGCTTTTGTGTAAAAACCTCCGTACATCCTCTTGCCGTCAACCATTTTAAACCTGTCCTGAGGAATCTCGAATGTGGGGTCATCCTTTGCCATCCTTATGCACATTGAATCCTGCTTGTTGTAAACACGCCAGGCTCCTTTTTCTGTCAACAGGGGATATTTGTCTATCTCAATCCGCCAGCCCTGGTCGTCAGTAAGGTGCATGTGCAACCTGTTTATTTTGTACTGCGAGATAACATCTATGTACTGCTTTATCTCGTCAGCAGTGAAAAAGTGACGGCTCACGTCGATGTGCATCCCACGGTATCTGAACCTCGGTTTGTCCCTGACCTTCATGGCAGGCAGAAGGATATCTCCTTTCACAGGCCCGAACGGCAGCAGTTGCTTTATAGTTTGAAAAGCGTAGTACAACCCATTGGGCGCTGATGCTTTAACAGTGATGTTTTCAGGAGATATATCAAGTTCATACCCTTCGACCGGCAGTTCATTCGAACTTATTACCTTCACTTCTTTCCCGGCATTGCCGGCCTTGACTTCCACTTTCGGGACATGGATATCCATTGCCTTCAGCTCTTCTGCAAAAGTTAAGGCAACATCTTTAAGATCATCCGGAACGGCTATCCAATTTATATCATTCCAGTTGATACTGCCTTCTGCTGTTTGCAGCATTTGCGGCTGTGGAATAATGTTCACAGGCCTAACTTCTGAATTCTGTTGACATCCTGCCAATAACAAGGTCAGTACCATGCTTGAAAGTATTTGTTTCATTTGTATCTGTTTAGATTGGTGAATTAAATATGATTAAACTTTCTCATCAAAATTACAATAAAAGTTTCATTCAAACTGAATTTTAAAATTAACCCCACAAAAACTCACAGACAAAAAAATTAAAAAAGTTTGAACAAAGCAGTAAAAGCAGATTTTTTATTTATCCTGCAAAAACGACAGATATTAATTTCATTCACTTTTATTTCAACGGAAATTAAAAATGCCCAAAATCCGCAATAAATATGTTTTATTGCGGATCAATATAAGAAAATCAATCGGTTACAGTTTCGTTACACTCACTGTAATCCGTGACTTTCTAAATCGGGCCTGCCTGTCTAGCTGCGTATCCAGGTAGAGTTTACCTTAATCCGCAAGTGATTTGTTTAGAAAAATTAAATCACTTGCGGATATGAGGAAACAGATGGTTAACTATTTTTAAGAAAAAAATAAAATTTTACCGGATAGGATTATTAGTTTTGCATTCGTACAAAAAAAAACAGAAGAATTTATGGGACGCGCATTTGAATACAGAAAGGCCAGGAAACTAAAACGATGGGGCAATATGGCCAAAACATTTACCAAACTCGGTCGTGAGATAACAATTGCTGCAAAGGAAGGCGGACCGGAGCCGGAAGGCAATCCGCGGTTGCGTATGCTGATACAGAACGCCAAAGCGGCAAACATGCCTAAAGAAAATGTCGAAAGAGCGATTAAAAAGGCTACCCAGAAAGACCAGGAAGATTACAAAGAGGTGATTTACGAAGGATACGGGCCATTCGGGATCGCCGTTCTCGTGGAAACAGCCACAAATAATACCACCCGAACAGTTGCAAACGTACGCAGCTATTTCAATAAAACCGGAGGCTCTCTGGGAACTTCCGGAAGTGTATCTTTTATGTTTGAGCACAAATGCCACTTTAAAGTTACTCCAAAAGAGAATATCGACCTTGAAGAGCTGGAGCTGGAACTTATCGATCACGGTGTGAGTGAGATCTTTGAAGAAGACGGCCAGCTTGTGATATACGGTGACTTTGAATCATACGGTGACCTGCAAAAATATCTTGAAGAGAACGGCTTTGAGATCGTAAGTTCAGAATTCGAATGGATACCAACCGATACCAAAAAACTTACGGCCGAACAAAAAGAGCAGATCGACAAACTTCTAGAAAAACTTGAAGAAGATGATGATGTGACCAATGTTTTCCACAACATGGAAGAGGAATAGTTCATCACTTACAACTTGTGCCGGGCAATGTATTAATGCAACAATACTG
>JALVJU010000007.1 GCA_027034005.1 Marinilabiliaceae bacterium | reverse complement strand
ATAAAAAGTTGCCATTGACTCAATTAATGTCTAATTTTATTTGCACAAAGATTGATTCAAAAAAGATTTTGCAGATAAACAAGCGTCATAGTTAATCGAAAGTTAGGTGCTTCAAAAAGTGGGGGGGATATTTCATTACGTCTGCAAGCACTAAAAATGAAATTTGTTAAAACAAAAGAATATAGCATAATGATTAATAGTATTATTTTTAACAACCAAAAATTTCCTGTAAGAGAATTAAACTTTAAAGAATATGGGAATATCTTAATTAGTACAACTTTATTAAATTCACAATTGATACTAAAAGATGGTTCATATTTTTCTGACAAAGCACGAGTTTTAGATGAAGAAATATTTTATTTTGTAGAACCTAATGATATTTATCTTTCCGAAGATAAACTTATAAGAATAATAAAATTGTTATGATACAATTTCAATTTTTCCCACGTTCCCAAGGAATAACACCTAATATTAAATCAGTTATTGATTGTTTCATTGAAGCAAATGGGAAAATAGATTCTGATTTTAATAATCTAAACAGTAATGCCGTTTTAAAAGAGTTGTCTAAGCCTTTATCTAAATTAGGGTTCAAAGTTGAACTAAGTAAAGCAAAAGATGATAAAATAAATGTGCCAGTTCTTTTTGGGTTTAATGATAAAATAGATAAATGCTTTAATGCCGATGCATTAAGTAATGATGGAAAAATTGTTATATGAAGTTGAAGCAGGTAGAGCAACTGAAAATAATCAATTTTTGAAAGATATTTTTCAAGCATGTATGATGTTTGGAGTAGAATATTTAGTTATTGCTGTTCGAAATACTTATAGAACTCATAATGATTTTGAAATAGTTTATACATTTCTTGAAACACTATATATATCTAACAGAATGCATCTACCATTAAAAGGGATATTGTTAATTGGATACTAACTGCTTGAGGGATTGCATAGATGCAGACAAGGACATGCGAGGATAAGAAATGGAAAGCAATATTAGAAGAAACATACTAAAAAGATAAACGGGTAAAGCATTTGAATATGCACTATTACAAGAATTTTATAATAGATTAAACAAACCCGAAGATAACGTAGCCATTATTGAAAGTGAGCCTTTTAAAACAGCAAGAGATTTTTTCAATAGTTTTACTGAAGATGAAAAAGGGTTATATTCTTTAGTCTCCAGTGCAGCAATAAATTTCTTAGTTGATATAGAACCCCGTTTATCAAATAGTATAAACTCTGAGGACACATTACAGCTTGAAATTGTTTCAGACAGTGAAGGTCAATCAGGAGATGTTAGAGATGTATTAGCAATTCGACTGCTTCAAAAGTGGGAAATTGGCATTTCTGCTAAAAACAATCATAGAGCAGTTAAGCATTCACGGCTATCCCAAAAGATTGATTTTGGTGAAAAGTGGTTGGGATTACCATGTTCACAAAAATATTTTGACGAAATTAAACCAATCTTTGATTTTTTAACCGAATTAAGAGTAAAAGATAAAAATACAAAATGGACTGCCATTCCTGAAATGCACAAGAAGATTTATGTGCCGTTACTTAAAGCTTTTAAATCGGAATTAGAAAGATTAGATGTTGAAAATCCTGAAATTGTTCCGCAAAAACTTGTTGAGTATTTAATAGGCAATAAAGATTTCTACAAAATAATTAAAGGCAAAAATAAAGTTGAAATTCAAGCATATAATTTGCACGGGACATTAAATTTACCTTTTGACAAGATTAGGCCTAAAGCTAATATTCAGAAACTTAAATTACCAACAAGGTTGATAGAAATTGTTTTTGACAATGACTCTGATACAACTTTAATAGTTTCCTTGAATGAAGGTTGGCAAATTTCATTCAGAATTCATAATGCAAGTTCGAGAGTTGAACCATCTTTAAAGTTTGATATTAACTTGATTAGTGCTCCACATACACTATTCACTAACCACATTTTTATCGGTGAAAAGTAAACACGGTTTTGAAACGACAAAAGAGCGCTCTGATTTAATGCGAAAAATACGAGCAAAAAACACAACTCCGGAAATTCTTTTAAGAAAAGCATTATGGAACGAAGGAATTAGATATAGAAAAGAAAACAAAGGAATTACAGGGAATCCAGACATTGCAATAAAGAAATACAAACTTGCGATTTTTATTGACGGTGAATTTTGGCATGGCTATAATTGGAAAGAAAAAAAAGGAAGAATCCAAAATAATCGGGAATACTGGATAAAAAAGATTGAGGGAAACATAGCAAGGGACAAAAAGTATAATCAATTACTTACAGAGCAGAAATGGATTGTATTGCGATTTTGGGAACATGAAATAAAAAAGGATTTAAATAAATGTATTGAAAAAGTGAAAAATGCCATTACATCTCAGTCAAGCATATTAGCAAATCGCTAAACCTTATACGAAATCCTTTTCACAAAAAATCTAATCGCATTTTTTATATCGAACTCAGTTTAATAAAATAATTGGGGGTTGGTGCAAAACTACCTAGAACATTTACAGAAACATATAATGCTGAAAGCAAGATTATTGACAGGAAAAATTTTAGATAATTTGTAAAAATATAAAAAGAATACGTGCGAGTCATTGTGCGAGTAATTTTTAAATCAAACCTTAATAAACAGTTTGAACTCAGGACGAAACTGGCATTCATATTTCTCCCAGATTAGTGCAGTTTATTGATGGTTTTTACTTCATATATGCAGGGAAATTATTACTTTGTGTTTTGTTACAAAAAATCCGGAGAAATGATGAGTTCAGTGAATATTCAAGACTACTGTGAAGATCTGTTTAATTACAAAAGAAATTCTACCATAGAGGTGAAAGTTGGCAATGTCGGGATCGGCGGAAGCAATCCAGTGCGGATACAGTCGATGACAACAACAGACACCAATGACACCAGGGCTACTGCCGAACAGGCCATAAGGATAATTGAAGCAGGAGGTGAGCTTGTTCGTATCACCGCACAGGGACGGCGTGAAGCCGAAAATCTTAAGAACATAAAAAAACTGGTAAGAAAAGATGGGTATGATACTCCTCTTGTTGCCGACATTCATTTCAATGCCAATGCCGCTCTGATAGCGGCCAGAACAGTTGAGAAGGTAAGGATAAATCCGGGAAACTTCACCGGGGATGCAAAGAAATTCGATCTTGATAAATATTCTGACGAACTGTTTGATGAGGAACTGGAGCGGATGAAGGAGAAGATAGTTCCTTTCCTTGATACCTGCAAAGAACACGGCACAGCTATACGTATCGGAACGAATCACGGTTCCCTGTCCGACAGGATCATGAGCCGTTACGGCGATACTCCGGAGGGAATGGTAGAAGCATGTATGGAGTACCTGCGGATATGTGAGGAGAACGATTTTCACGACATAGTCCTCAGCATCAAGTCAAGCAATACCAGGGTTATGGTGCATACCGTGAGGCTTCTTGTGGCAGCTATGAAAAAAGAGGGAATGCACTATCCTTTGCATCTCGGTGTTACCGAGGCAGGCAGCGAGGATGAGGGAAGGATAAAATCAGCGGTAGGTTCGGGCGCACTTCTTGTCGATGGCATAGGCGATACTTTACGGGTATCACTGACCGAAGCCCCGGAAAATGAGATCCCTGTTGCAAGAAAACTTGTTGAGCACATATCAAAACATAAAGGGCATAAAACAATTGCCCCTGTTCCTGTCACACATTATTCCCCGTATGAGTTCAACCGCCGGAAAACACATCAGGTACTGAACATTGGCGGAGATAAAACGGCAGCAGTGATCGCAAAAGGAGATTACAACGGGATAATGAATGCCGGATGCATGAACAGGCCTGATCTTATTTTTGTTGATGATCCTTCAGATATACCCGGGCAGCCGGTCATTCCATTGATACTGCCGGTGGATGAGGGGGAACGGAAAAAAGCCCGGAACAGCTATCCTTATGTTGAGTTTTCAGGGATGCCCAGTTCTGTTCCAGATGGCACTGCTTTATTTCTCGGGGTCACATACAAAGATGCAGGAGAAGAGCTGTTCTCTTTTTTAAGATCGCATAAGAATGTGATCCTGCTTTTAAGTTCGGACAACGAGAACAGGCCGGTTGAGCAGCGGGCATTTATCCTTGAGTTGATGAACAGGGAGATATCTAATCCTGTGATCATTGTAAATGAATACAACGAGGATGAAAAGGAGAATTTCCAGATTGCCTCATCAGCCGACGCAGGTATTCTTTTCCTCGACGGCCTTGCTAACGGGATAATGCTTGGAAACAGAGGAGCCCTGCCACAGGAGGTTGTTGTGGATACTGCTTTTGGTATCCTTCAGGCCTCACGTGTCAGGTTCACCTCAACGGAATTTATATCATGCCCCGGATGCGGGCGTACTCTTTTCAACCTTGAAGAGATTACCCGCGAGATAAAAGCCAGGACAAAACATTTAAAGGGACTAAAGATCGGCATTATGGGCTGTATCGTGAACGGCATCGGCGAAATGGCCGATGCCGACTATGGTTATGTGGGCGCCGGCCCGGACAATGTGAGCCTGTTCAGGAACCGTGAGCTGATAAAAAAGAATATCCCTAACGACCGTGCGGTTGAGGAACTAATTAACTTGATCAAACAGTTTGGCGACTGGGTTGATCCAGAGTGAGAACTTGTCACAGACTGAGACCAAAGACAAGGTGGATATGTTCCGCTTCAGGATTCAGGATCACCGACGATGAGATACCGAAGGCATATTTTTCAGTGACGTTTATCTCTTTTGAGGCCGTGATGCCTATGTTCACAACATTGAAATTTCCGTTTGAGGTGTACATCTTATTGCCCGCTCCTATGAAAAACTGCAGCCATTTGAATTCGTAACCTGCTTCAAAATAAACAGCATTGTTCATGTTGTGAAAGCCCCAGTTTCCCGAAATGCTGAAATTCTTTATCGATTGCGATATGTTAAGTTCATCGTAGTGTGTGTTGGCATAGTCAAAATAAGTTCCGCTTCTTTCCGGCGCGATCGTGCTGTCCGGGAAAAGCTTAAGCCGTTCACTCGGGAAGTAATAGTCGGTGATGCCTACTGTTAGTCCAAAATCAAATTCATAGGAAGTATACAGGTCTGCCTCAATTCCGGTTGGGGTCGCGATAAAGGCATATGAACCCCAGGCGCCTATCGTAAAGCTGTTTTTGGAGAAAGAGAAACCCGGCTGTATGGCAGGAGAGTCACCATAATCGAGTCCCCGGAATATATATCTGCTTACAAGATCGGCACCGAAAGAGAAAGGTGATTCCTTTTCCGTTTCCTGTGCATGTAAGACGATAGTTTCAAAAAATAAAAAAAAGGCAAAAATAAATATAGATACTTTCATGGATATAGATTTTATTGGTTTGTTGTTTTTGATGCAAAAATATATAAAAAGATGCAGGCAGCAAGTCCACATAGGGGGCCTAAATGATTTTTGTGTACTATTTGATGTCTTCTGCTGCTAACCAATGGGGTCTAGCCCCATATTTAAGCATTTTTTGTATTTTGCGATAGCATATTCAGGGGGCATGTCTAACTTTATTGTATTTTTATATTTTGATTGGGAGTTTTTTGAGATGTATCTGTTTTTTGTTATTTGCATAGCGAAAGGGACTGACAATGAGGTTACTGTTTGGGGATACCGGTTTTATTTAAACCCGGAACATTTCTTGTGTCTGGATTAAGAATATTTTATTTAAAACTGATCTCCTGTTGATAGAAAGGGCTTAAAAAAGGCTGTCATAGACCTTAAAAATGTTGCCGTTTGTCAAAAATTGAAAAAAAATATATATTTAACCTCTCTAGTTGAAAGTATATTTTTGCAATGATGGTTATGTTTTTATAAATTGCAAAAGTCAAAATATTAAAGAAATTGAACCTGCATGAAAAAGATTACATTATTACTTGTTTCAATTGTGCTGTCAGTTATCTCTGTTTCTGCCGGAAATATCATTCTTAAAGGTACGTTTCAGGGTGAGAACCTCTATGTTAAAAACCCGTTTGCGCCAAGTGGTGTCGGGTACTGTATCTACGAGGTCACTGTTAACGGTATGACAACAACCGATGAAATAAACTCAAGCGCTTTTGAAATTGATCTTTCGGTTTATGGGTTTAAGAAAGGCGAAGAACTCACAGTGGCTATAAAATACAAAGAAGGTTGTAAGCCTAAAGTTCTGAATCCTGAAGTTCTTAACTCTGTTGCTACTTTTGAAATTAAAGATATTAAGATAGACGGTAACATGCTTAAGTGGTCGACAGTAAATGAATCCGGGCCGCTTCCTTTTATAATTGAACAATACAGGTGGAACAAGTGGATCAAAGTAGGAGAGGTAAAAGGCACAGGAAAACAGACCCTGAACAATTATTCGGCTAAAGTGCGCCTGAACAGTGGTGAGAACCGGTTCCGGATAAAGCAGGTCGATTACCGCAAGAAACCCCGTTACTCGGAGGAGATCACAGTTGTTTCAGACAAGCCGGAAGTAACTTTCCAGCCTACAAGGGTTGATGATAA
>JALVJU010000006.1 GCA_027034005.1 Marinilabiliaceae bacterium | reverse complement strand
GTGGATGCCAACGGAGCTTTCACATCCAGGGATGTATGGCTTAAGCTTGAAGAACTTGCAAAGCTAAAGATACACTCCATCGAACAGCCGGTAAAAGCAGGTCAATACGAACTGATGGAAGAGATATGCCGTAACACTCCCCTGCCCGTGGCCCTGGATGAAGAATTAATAGGTGTGCCCGGCCGGGAAAAGAAAGCTGAACTTTTGAACTTCATCAAGCCGCAGTACATAATCCTGAAACCAAGTCTTCTTGGAGGGTTTGCATTGAGTGAAGAGTGGATTAGCATCGCAGAAGAAACAGGTACCGGTTGGTGGGTTACATCTGCCCTTGAAGGAAATATTGGATTGAATGCCATTGCCCAGTGGACTTACACGTTAAAAAACCCCATGCCCCAGGGATTAGGCACAGGGCAGGTATTCGCCAACAACATCAAATCGCCATTGAAGATAAAAAACGGCGCTCTGTGGTATGATTCAAATAAAGAATGGGGAGAAATTTAACAACGGATAAGCTGTAGAGGATGATAAAGTCTTTAATGATTAACGGCAAATTTTATGATGAGCTACAGTTGAACAAGCTTGTTTCCGGTAAATTGCAAGACACTGCATTGCCTCAATGGGAAAAAAATGTCTATCAGTTTATATCGGAATGGATATCTGATGAAGACACCATTGAGGTCCGGACATCAGGAACCACAGGCGCCCCGCGAAAGTACAAGGTTACAAAAAATGCCATGCTCATTTCAGCCAGAAAGACCATCAGCTTTTTCAACCTGAAACCCGGCAACAAGGCATTGCTTTGCCTCTCGCCTCACTACATTGCCGGTAAGCTGATGATAGTACGCTCATTTGCCGGCAAGCTGGACCTTTTACCGGTCAAGCCATCATCCATGCCATTGGAAGGGATAACGTATGACATTCATTTTGCAGCAATGGTGCCAATGCAGGTTCAAAACCAGATTGATAAAAATGCAAATTCTTTCAACAAACTGAAAACACTCATAATCGGCGGCGGCGAAGTATCGCCCGCATTAAAAGAAAAACTGCAACACATCACAACAGAAGTATGGGAAACATACGGAATGACTGAAACCCTTACCCACGTCGCCCTGAAAAAAATTAACGGAAAGGATAAGTCTGATTGGTTTTCCCCTCTCGAAGGTGTCAAAATTTCAAAAACAGGAGATAGCCGGCTTGTTGTGTTCGTGAAAGGAATTACAGAAAATAAACTTGTGACGAACGACATCACAGAGTTTAAAGATGAGGATCACTTCAGTATACCCGGACGTGCCGATGATGCGATAAACACAGGAGGGATCAAAGTAATGCCTCAAAACATAGAAAAAAAGCTGGAGGGAGCAATAAACGCATCCTTTGTGATAAGTTCTGTTCCGGATAAGGTATTGGGCGAAAAGATCGTTTTGGTCATTGAAGGGAAGGGGCTTCCAACTCAAAATATCTCTACAAGTTTTTTCAACGATCTGGAATTCTTTGAAAGGCCCAAAGAGATCATTGTCCTGGAAACAATTCCCCGAACTGAAACTGGAAAAATCAAAAGGAAAGAGTTGAGATCCCTGTTATCCGAAAAATAATCAAAAGTGGAGCTGGAGGGGATCGAACCCTCGTCCAGACAAGGAAGCAATATGCTTTCTACATGCTTAGCTTTGGATTGATTTTCGAGCAGCAGCTGGCCCAAAGCCGCCGACTACTGCCTTAGTCCCTTAGAGTTTAAGAAACGGTTCGGGACAATCCGTTTCCGATTTCCGGTATTTCTGCATCTCCTGTTCGGGCCGCCCCGGAAAAAAGGCACCCGGGAGATGTCTTGTCCCGCAGCCTGGCCGCAGGATTAAGCCACATCTACTATACTTCGATTAGGCAGCAAGAGCGTAGTTATTCTCGCCATTTATAAAAGTGTGAGATCCGGGATTAACGAGCCGGTATCACAGCGCTCGGCATGCTTACATATCACTTTACCAAGCTGTCAATTCCATGTCAGCCCCGTTTTGTAAAATGAGCTTGCAAAGATAATAAAATTACCTCAGATTTTTTAAATCAGAAATGGTTTTTAGCGGATCGTCGGAACCAAAAATATAACTCCCTGAGACCAGGACATCAGCCCCTGCCTTGATAAGCTTAGGGGCAGTAGTGCCATCCACACCGCCATCAACTTCTATGAGTGCCTTGCTGTTCTTTTTCAGAATGAGATCCTTAAGCTCTTCAACTTTAACGAGTGCATTCTCGATGAATTTTTGTCCCCCAAAACCAGGGTTCACCGACATGAGCAATACGAGATCTACATCGGCAACGATATCCTGGAGCAGAGATACCGGAGTATGCGGATTTAAAGTAACACCCGCCTTCATTCCTTCGGAGTGAATGCTTTGAATAGTGCGATGCAAGTGTGTGCTTGCCTCATAGTGAACATTAAAAATATCTGCCCCCGCATCTTTGAACTGTTTAATGTAGCGTTCTGGCTGAACTATCATAAGATGAACATCAAAAGGCTTCCTGGCAAAAGGCCTTAAGGCCTTCAGCACAGGGATACCGAATGAGATATTAGGCACGAACACCCCGTCCATGATGTCAAGATGAAACCAGTCGGCTTCACTGTTATTGATCATATCAACATCTTTTTTCAGATTGCTGAAATCAGCAGAAAGCAGTGACGGAGCTATTAAATGACTCATGTGAACAAGGTTTTAATGATTGAATGCTATAATGATTGAATGATGTAATGCAATAATGATATAATGGTACAATGTTTTGAAAGTTCAAAAATACAACTTACGATGTAAAAATAAGGCAACCGGTTAATAAAAACGAAACATTAAAAAATTATTTATTTCCTTACATACTTACAGCATTACATCATTAAATCCTTACATCATTGAAAATCTACTGTCCGAGATAGGAGCGCAAAATCTTTGAACGGTAAGTATGCTTAAGTCTTTTTATTGCCTTTTCCTTGATCTGCCGCACCCTTTCACGAGTCAGGTTGAATAACTTTCCTATCTCTTCAAGCGAATAAGGCGGCTCTTTGTTCAGCCCGTAGTATAATCTGACAATGTCGGCTTCGCGCGGAGTCAGTGTCGAAAGAGAACGCTCTATCTCTTTTCGGAGAGAATCATTCAGCAGATTGGCATCAGGGCTTAAACTATCTGACGATAAGAAGATGTCATAAAAATTGGTGTCTTCATCCTTACGTAACGGGGCATCCATGGATATATGCCGTGGCGAAACGCTCAAAGCCTCTTTCACATCCTTTGGTGCCATTTCCAGTGCCTGGGCTATTTCGTCAGAAGTGGGTTCCCTTTGAAAATCCTGTTCCAAACGGGCAAATGTATTGTTCACCTTGTTTATGGAACCTATCTTATTCAATGGCAGACGTACAATTCGTGCCTGTTCCGCCAAAGCCTGCAAAATAGCCTGCCTTATCCACCATACAGCATATGATATGAACTTAAACCCTCTTGTTTCATCAAAACGCTGGGCAGCTTTTATGAGACCAATATTTCCTTCATTTATCAGATCGGGCAGACTTAACCCCTGGTTCTGGTACTGTTTTGCTACTGATACTACAAACCGTAAGTTGGCACTAATCAGTTGTTCAAGAGCCTTTTCATCTCCCTGCTTTATCTTTTTAGCAAGTTTTACTTCTTCATCTGCGGTCAAAAGCCGTACTTTGCCTATCTCGTGAAGATATTTATCCAAAGAAAGGGTTTCACGATTTGTGACCTGCTTGGTTATTTTTAGCTGCCTCATTCTGCTATGAAAAGGTTTGGTTAGTTGTCAGATTTACCGTATTATTTTCTGATTGTTTTAAAATTGCATATATTTTTTCTTTTTTCCTAATATAAAATAAAATTTATTTTGTGGGTTCAGCTATAATATTTAAGTTTGCATAAATTCTACGATGGCAGGTAATGGCTCGGCCCATTTTTACCTGATGATCAATTACAATTTTATTTTCAACTATTCATTCCTTTTAATGATATTACCCGTTTAATATAATTTATTTCGAAATTATGTATGATATTTTAGAGCTAAACAAAAAGCTCCTACCGGAATTACGACAAATTGCCAAAGAACTTAAGATCAAAAGAGTTGAGTCTTACAAAAAACAGGAACTTATTTATAAAATCCTGGACGAGCAGGCTATTCAGTCCACTCAATCAAAGAAAAGCGTAAAGAAAGATCGTGATTCTGAAAAAGCAGGGGCCAAGAGACCCAGAATAAGAAAGAATCTGTCCGTTCCCTCTAACAACAGTGAACAACTAGCACAGGCTGCCACCGAGACGGAGAAGGTTGCCGAGAAAAAACCAACTGCCGAAGAACCGGCACAACCTCAGCCAAGAAGAAGAGGACGTCCTCCAAAAAAGGTTGTTAAGGTTACAAAAGAACAACCTGACCAGGAAAAATCCAAGGAGATTAAACCTGCCCCGACAGAAAAAAAAGAAGAAGCTGTTACAGTAGTCAAAAATGAAGTTCCGGAGAATGCTCCTGCAGAAGAACAGAAAGAGAAAGTTCAGCAGGAATATACTCCAAGAGAAAGGAACTCATTTAAAGACAACGGTTACAGGAACAAAAATTATGAGCGCAAGCCAGAAGACAGGCCATATGAGTTCGAGGGAATAATCTCGGCATCGGGAGTGCTCGAGATCATGCCCGACGGCTACGGCTTCCTTCGTTCATCCGATTACAACTACCTCAACTCACCCGATGATATTTACGTATCTCAGTCGCAGATTAAGCTTTTTGGACTTAAAACAGGTGATACTGTACTGGGAACGATAAGGCCACCTAAAGAAGGAGAGAAATATTTCCCTCTTATCAAAGTGATGGAAATTAACGGAAGGACACCCGACTTTGTTCGTGACCGCATTCCATTCGATCATTTGACCCCCATCTTCCCCAATGAGAAGTTCAACCTGGCAAACGGAAGCATGGCAAATCTATCAACCCGTATTGTTGATATGTTTGCTCCGATAGGGAAAGGACAAAGAGGATTGATCGTGGCACAGCCCAAGACAGGTAAAACTGTCCTGCTTAAAGACATTGCCAATGCCATAGCTTCTAATCACCCTGAAGTTTACATGATGATACTTCTTATCGACGAACGTCCTGAGGAAGTCACCGACATGGCACGAAGCGTGAACGCTGAAGTTATTTCATCAACATTCGATGAACCGGCAGAACGTCATGTAAAAGTGGCCAATATTGTCCTTGAGAAAGCTAAGCGTCTTACTGAATGCGGACATGATGTTGTGATCCTGCTGGATTCAATTACCCGTCTGGCACGTGCTTACAACACTGTTTCCCCTGCTTCAGGCAAAGTTCTTTCAGGTGGTGTTGATGCAAATGCCCTGCATAAGCCTAAGCGTTTCTTCGGAGCTGCCCGTAATATTGAGGATGGCGGTTCGCTTACCATAATCGCAACAGCTCTTACCGAGACAGGATCGAAGATGGACGATGTGATCTTTGAAGAATTCAAAGGAACAGGTAACATGGAGCTGCAGCTTGACCGTAAACTATCAAATAGGAGGATATTCCCTGCTGTTGATGTCAATCTTTCAAGCACACGCCGCGAAGACCTGCTCATTCCTCAGGAATTCCTTAACAGAATGTGGGTATTGCGCAACTATCTTGCAGATATGACACCTGTTGAGGCGATGGAGTTCCTTCGTAACAGGATAAGTAAAACAAATTCAAATGAAGAGTTCCTCATTTCGATGAACGACAAATAAATCATTTGTTAAAAATTTTAAGAAAGCCGCTCTTTTCAAAGAGTGGCTTTTTGTTTCCGACACAAATCTTTCCCCTTGACACACAAACCTTTGCATAATTCTTTTCCTGATTCACACTCTTTATGCTGAATTGCGTTTAGCCTTACTACTTCATGCTTTAATTCAAACAATTAGGCAAGTCAAGTCACCTTATTTTCACTTAAAAACAAACACATACTTGCAATGTGTAAATTATTGTTAAATATTATTTTTAACAAATTTAAATTACAGCTAAATTGACTTTTTGCAATTCTCAGATAGCAATAAATTGATGGATGTATTATATTTGCATCTCAACTTTTCAACATGCAGGATTTTTACAAGACACATAAATATCGAATAGATCACCTGAACAAACCGGTCAGGAGAGAGTTGTTCCAAATTATCGACTGGAGCAAGAGGCTTATCGGTATTAAAGGAGCCCGCGGTGTCGGAAAAACAACCTTCCTTCTCGATTATGCGAAACATACATATGGACTGGACAAAGCCTGCTTGTATATAAACATGAACAACCTTTACTTCACCAGCCGTACCCTTGTTTCATTTGCTGATGAATTCAGAAAAACGGGAGGAAAGACACTGATAATCGATCAGATATACAAATACCACAACTGGTCGGAAGAACTGAAATATTGTTATGATAATTATACCGATCTTCAGATAATCTTCAGCGGCTCTTCCGTAATGCCTCTTGAAGAAGACAATCCCGATCTTGACGGAAGAGTTGCGGCATACACCCTCGAAGGGTT
>JALVJU010000005.1 GCA_027034005.1 Marinilabiliaceae bacterium | reverse complement strand
ATCTCCCGTAGCGGTCTTCCACAATCTCGCCCACTGTTGTACGTTCGCTTCTGCGGTACCAGGGGGCTATCAGCCAGTAAAACGGTGTGATAACCATATTTTTCCATTGGTACCAGATGGACGCAAACCCCATCTGAAAACTTGCTCCCGTCTGAGCGACAAAATTCTCAGAGTGGGTGCCGGCACCAAAACCCTGGGCCATCATTATCCACTTGTTGAACGACCTGTTGCCACGGAAAAATCCGTCGCTATTCTTGACCTTTTTTGTCAGCCACAGTCCATATCCCGTAATTCCGACAAAATACACTACCACTACGAGCGTGTCGAGCCAGTTAAATCCGTTTTCCATACTTTATAGTTTATGTTACTGCGTTAGACATTTTCAAAGAACCTCAGTTCCCTGTCCTCTTGCCACCTGCCTCGTGTGAAATCAGGAAATTTAACCGGTATACTGCCAAGCTCGACCGACAGCTTTGTGAGCGGCACTATCACCGACCAGTTCACACCGTCGTAAACATCCATATCCATTGGGTACCCGTTATTCAGATTGTGTATCAAACGGTAAAACAAAATATAATCCATGCCACCATGGCCACCATTCTCGAGCGCCTGCTGTTTCATTTTTTTCCAAATGGGATGTTCATACTTCTCCCTCATCTCTTTGTACTTTGCATCATCTACCCAGTGATGGCCGAAGCCCACGTCATACATGGAAAGGCGGCTCGGATATCCCTCATGGTATGCTTTTGTTCCTGCAAGCGCATTTATCCGGCTATACGG
This sequence comes from Marinilabiliaceae bacterium, assembly GCA_027034005.1. Lineage (GTDB taxonomy): Bacteria > Bacteroidota > Bacteroidia > Bacteroidales > Marinilabiliaceae > JAADEM01. Next base: position 5,752 of record JALVJU010000005.1, on the reverse strand, counting down.
CCTTGGCGAAACAACATCATGTTGTAAAAGGATGGAACGCCCTTTGGCCGTTTTTATCAGGGCGCTGTTCATGTCACCGTGCGAAAAATATTTCCTGTCGTAAAAGTCGTTGTTCTTTGGCGAGAGCGGGCTGTACTCATGCAGGCTTTCCTCAACCGACTCGACTGAAACAAGGTAATCGAACCTATCGCCGCGATTTACCTTCATATAGTTTGCCACAGGCCCCAGCCCGTGAGTGGGATAAAGATTACCGTGATTCTCAGCATGCAACCTCAGGCGCCACTGCTTGTAGTATGCCCCGGTGGAAGGGTCATCGCTTTTAATGAACATCTTCTGCAAAATGGGATGCAGGTATCCTGCCTCGGCATGTGTAAGTTTTCCAAAAACATTGTTCCTCACCATGTTCAGCACCCATAATTCTTCCTCGCCGTAACATACATTCTCAAGCATCATGCAGTGACGCTGTGTCTGTTCGGCTGTATTCACAATGTCCCATGCCTCCTGCAATGTAAAAGAGATAGGCACCTCCGAAACAACATGCTTGCCCTGTTTCATGGCATAGATCACCATGTGTGCATGTTCCGGCACGGGAGTAACAACAACTACCAGGTCAATATCTTTTCGCTCAACCAGTTTTTTCCATACCTCCTCGTCACCGTAGTAAAGCTTAACTTTAGACTTTCCCCCGTTCAACTTCTCCAAACGTTCCAAAGCCCTTTTTGCCCTGCTCTCACGGGCATCTGCAATGGCTACTATCTTTGCATGCGGCTGAAGTGCATTGATGGTTTTCACATGGCCATAACCCCGGTTCCCAACTCCGATTATCCCAATCCTCACCTGTTCTATCGGGTCATGCCTCAGCCCGATAACAGATCTTCCCAAAGCATCAGGTGCTGAGGCAATGCTGTTCAACCTTGCTTCAACCTCACTTTTGGCAAATACTTTTTTCCCTGATAATCCCAAAAATCCTGCACTTAATGCAGAAAGCCGGAGAAAGTCCCTTCTATTTTGTTTTTTCATGATATAAATATTTTTATACTGATTAGTCGGAGCGCAACTCGAAGTCGCACCCCGACTATTTAATTATTTAACAAATTTACAGAAAAACACCTCTTTTTGTTAAATGAAAAATAACAGCACCTAACCTATTTTTTGACCTTTTTTATGGATATGCCTGTAAAACCAAGGAAAATAGCAACAAAAGGATTGATCAGATTGAAGAAAACAAAAGGAAGATATGCCAGAGTTGCCACACCAAGAGTGCCTGCCATGTATGCACCACAAGTATTCCACGGCACAAGAGGTGAAGTCAGGGTACCAGAATCTTCTAGAGTACGGGAAAGGTTTTCGGGAGCCAGTCCACGCTTATCATACTCCAGCTTGTACATCTTTCCTGCGAGTACAATAGCCATGTATTGATCGGAGGCAATAACATTAAGGCCAAAACTTGTAAGAACGGTTGCTGTAATGAGTGATCCTGTTCCTTTTACCAGTTTCAAAAGTACCGAAACAAGCTTTGTAAGCATACCGGTCACCTCCATCACACCGCCAAACATAAGAGCTGAAAGGATCAGCCAGATCACCTCGAGCATCGAGTTCATGCCTCCCCTGTTCACAAGCGAATCAATGGTATCCACTCCCGTGGATGTGGTAAATCCGGTGTACATGGCCTTCCACACGCCGGCGATCATCACAAGAGGTTCCGAAAGGTCATCCCTGTCAATAAACTGCACTATCTGGTCATGCTGAAATATCACTGCCATGATTCCCCCGACCAGTGCACCCGTGAGGATTGTCGGGAAAGGCTTGAATTTCATCACAGCCATTACTATCACAACCACAACAGGAACAAAAAGCCATAAACTCGTATTAAAATGTTCATTGATCACGCGCAGTGTTTCTTCTTTAATGGCAATATTCCCCTCTCCCGTATGACTGATACCGATAACCGTAAGAATGATCAGGGCTATCACCATACTTGGAATCGTTGTCCACAGCATGTGCCTGATATGAGTGTAAATGTCAGTCCCGCTCACTGCCGGCGCAAGATTGGTTGTATCAGATAAAGGAGAAAGCTTATCGCCAAAATACGAGCCGCTGATTATCGCACCTGCCGTTATCGCCTGCGACATATCCATTCCGTGCGCGATACCAATCAATCCTACCCCAATGGTACCAACAGTTGTCCATGAACTGCCGATACTTGCCGAAACAATGGCAGTAACTATCACTACCGATGGATAAAATATCTTAGGAGATAAAAGCTGTAACCCATAATAAATCATGGTTGTGACCGTACCGCTCATAACCCAGGTACCTATCAGTGCCCCCACCGCAAGTAGTATAAAGATTGCCGGCATTGCCTGTGTGATACTTTTCATTACTCCCTGTCCCATCTCATCCCATGAAACCTTGTTCTTTAAACCTATCATAGCAGCTACAAGACTACTAAAGGTAAGTGCTATCTGATTTGGCCCCCACGAGGCATCCTCACCAAAAATATAAACGGCCAGTGATAACAGGCCTATCAGAAACAACATTGGGATCAAAGAATCCAATAAACTAGGGGACTTGGAAGTATCTTCTGACATAACGTTTCGGAATTAATTCTTACATATTATCAAATATAAAAAAATATCTGTTCTTTAAGAACCGGACAGCAAAAAACATCAAAATGATACTTCCGATTTTTATCTGTTCTTACATTTTAATTACTTTTGTATAAAATACATTCTTCATGTATAAAATATTCCTCCTAATCCAAAATTTAATATTTCTAAGTTCTTGTACCGACTCAACCTCACATCTTCTTATAGAAGCCGAAAATTTCAGTAACAAAGGAAGCTGGGTTGTCGATCAGCAATTCGTAGAACAGATGGGCTCTCCATACCTGCTTGCCCACGGCATTGGCACACCAGTTAAAGATGCTGTTACAGAAGTCTATTTTAACAAGAGCACCGAATACCATGTTTGGGTAAGGACAATGAATTGGGTGCCCGGAAAATGGAAAGCTCCCGGAAGGTTCAGGATAGCCGTAAATGGAGTGGAATTAAGCACGGTTCTTGGTACAAACCCCGGCTGGAACTGGCAGTATGCCGGAAACATAAAGGTCAAAAAAGGTAACAACACTATCGCACTGAAGGACCTTACAGGTTTTGACGGCCGGTGCGATGCCATCTATTTCTCAAAAGAGAAGACACCTCCGCCAAACGAAAAAGAAGAGTTAAAAAAATGGAGACAGGAAAAATTAAACGTAAGGAACGAACCTGCAGAACAGAAAAAGTATGACCTCGTTGTCACGGGCGGGGGAATTGCCGGATGCGCAACAGCCATTGCTGCGGCAGAACAAGGATTGAACGTTGCTTTGATACATGACCGGCCGGTACTCGGCGGTAATGCCAGCAGTGAGATACGTGTTCACACTCTCGGCATAACATGGAAATACGATCGCATCTTGCGAATGCTCAACACAGAGCATTATCCCAACGGTTCACCCGAAGCAAAAAAAGAAGATCAAAAAAGACTCACTAACATCAGGAAATATCACAATATTGACCTGTTCCTGAACTTCAGGGCATACACGGCAAACACAGTCAAAAATAAAATTACATCTGTTGATGCACGGCATACCTCAACAGGAAAAACTATCAGGTTCAATGCCCCACTGTTTGTTGACTGTACAGGTGACGGCTGTACAGGTTACTGGGCAGGTGCCGAATATATGTACGGCCGTGAGAGTTCGAAAAAATACGGTGAAGCATGGAAAAAACATGGTGACCTGTGGAGCCCTGAAAAGCCGGACAACAGGGTAATGGGGTCATCTGTACTCTGGAGATCGGCAGATGCAGGCAAGCCGATTAAGTTCCCGGAGGTGCCATGGGCTATGGATGTTGCCAAAGATCATTCTGCCATCAACGGGGAGTGGTACTGGGAATACTCCACCGATACACTTAACCAGACAGATGATGCTGAAAAGATCCGCGACCACATGCTGAAAGCTATCTACGGCTCGTTTTGGAATGCAAAACAGAAACCCGGCAATGAGAACATCAAGCTCGAATGGGTATCATACCTGCTTGGAAAAAGAGAGTCACGCAGGCTTATGGGCGATTACATCTACACCTTCAATGATGCCAAAGAAATGACAAAGTTCGAAGATGCTGTTGCTAAAGAGGTACGTGAAATAGATGTTCACTACCAACGAAACCTCGTTGATACTGCAACGCCAGATTTCCTAAGCAATGCTTTATACTTTAAAGTGAAAGAGTACTACATCCCGTACCGCACGCTATACTCAAAAAACATCAGTAACCTGTTTATGGCAGGGCGGTGCTTCAGTTGCTCTCACATCGGCCTTGGCGGCCCGAGGGTGATGAACACCACAGGCCAGATGGGCGCCGCAGTGGGTTACGCAGCATCGTTGTGCAAAAAGTACAACACCACACCAAGAGGCGTTTATCAAAACCATCTGAAGGAATTACTGTCACTTATCGACAACTGCAGCAGGTAAATGGCAAATCTATAAACACTCAATTGTCCGCCCACAGCCGGATGAATTGAGGTTCCCCAAAAAACCTTCGTTCTTCCGCCAGCTAGCGGACAACGAAGCGTTGAGTAGACAGGTATTACTTTGCACTTTTCAACATCGGATTATCATAAAATATCTTCTGATCCATCTCAAAATCATAGAGGGTAAGTATCCTGATCGTAAAAAACGCCACCCAGTAGTTTCGTATAGAGGCAATATAATCCCGTTTGGCCGATTCACGTTCCGAAAGTGAAATATTCAGGTCAGTAATGCTTATCTCACCATTCTGGAATCTTTTCAGGGCGATCTCGTATCCGTTCTTGGCAACTTTATCGGCCTCCCGTGCCGTCACTATCTGATCTTCCAGAAGATTGAACTTCTCAACCTGGACGACAACTCCCCTTTCAAAATCCTTGCGCTCCTTCTCCACATCAAAAATTATCAGGTCCCTGCGTGACTCGGCAAGTTTAACACCTGATTTCGACCTTCCCCAGTCCATGATCGGTATGCTCACTCCCAGGCTGACTGTTTGCTGCTTTTCGGGCTGCTGATAAACCCCGCCAATAGTTTCAGCGCTGTTCGACAATCCATAAGTTCCCCTTAAAGTCGCGCTGAGGCCATTGTTCCTTTTTGCCTTGATCAGCCCCCTGTCAGCATCTATCAGCCTTCTTTTAAACTCAGGCGTTTCCTTTCTGTTCTCCATTGCCTCTGTAAGTGCTTTATCCGCATCCACCTCATAAAGACTCATATTGAGCGGGATTTCAAGTTCTACCACCAGATCCTGATCAAGACCAATATATGATTTCAACTCAAAATCGGCATTTTTAAGATCCATCTCAGCATTGCTCAGTGCCTTCTGAGCATTCAGTACAGAAAGCTTGATCCTTGAAAAATCATTCTCTGATATCTGACCGAGTTTTTGTTTCATCTCAGCGATCTTAAGATTGTCCTTACTGTTCTTCAGGTTACTGGCTGCCAGATTGTAGTTAGTCTGGATACTCAGGTAAGTAAAAAATCGTCTTGTAGCAGCAAGAGATATCTCTTCAATGGATTCTATATAATTTTTCTGTGCCTCCTGATATACAAGCGGCTCTGTCTTTTTTGCCCATTTTGCCCAGTTATATGCAAATATAGGTTGTGCAAAACCTATGGAAAAAGGCTGTCCCGAGAAACTCAAAGAGTTGTTATTATAATCCTGTATGCCGTACAAAGAAGTGGCAGCAT
>JALVJU010000004.1 GCA_027034005.1 Marinilabiliaceae bacterium | reverse complement strand
GGGAGGCCGGGAGGGGGGCCTTTACTTGATAGGTGAATCCGGCTCTTTTGCCATGTGGTTGTATGACAGCTTGTCCAGTATGCCGGGGACTATCTTTTTCAGGAACACGGTCAGTTTCCCTTCCACAAAAGTGAGTATCAGTGTGCGTTTTCTCTTTTTGATGGCTTTTACCACATGCTGTGCCACCTCTTCGGCACTCATCATCTTCTCTTCTTTGCGGGGCGTTTCACCCTGTTGTGAGCCATCGGCAGTAAGGGCTGCTTTTCTTACATTCGAAGCAGTAAAGCCGGGAGCGGCAATTAGTACATGAAGCCCCGTCTTGAGGTTTTCAACCCTTAGTGTTTCAAGGAAACCGTGCATGGCAAATTTTGAGGCAGAGTATCCTGAGCGGCCTGGTAAGCCAATGAATCCTGCAATGCTTGATATACCTACAACAGAGCCTTTGTTCTCAAGCAGTGACGGCAGGGCATACTTAGTGCAATAAACCGTTCCCCAGAAGTTAACATCCATCAGCTTTTTCAGTACGTCAAGCTCCACATCCTTGAATGCGGCGCGCATCGATATTCCTGCATTGTTTATCAGTATATCAATCTTGCCGAACTGTTTGATGGTTTCATCAACAAGGTTTTTACAATCGATCTCTTTACTTACATCGGTCTTTACGGCTATGGCTTCTGTCCCGTTTGCCTTGAACTCTTTTTCTATCTCCTCTAATTTGTCTATGCTCCTTGCTGCAAGAGACAGTTTTGCGCCCTCTTTTGCAAATTTACGGGCAAGGGCAAGTCCTATCCCTGATGATGCACCTGTTATGATAACTACTTTATCTTTCATTGCTTTAACATAAAATGAGGGTCAAAAGTAGTAATTTAAATATTTTTATGACAATTATTTATGCTAATAGATAGAATCTGATTTCCTTTGCAGTCCGAATAAGATTAATAAACAAATTATGGAAATTTCAAGAAACAAGTTTGTAACACTTTCTTACGAACTGAGATTAAACGACGCCGAAGGAGAAGTGATAGAGAGGACTGACGACAACAACCCTTTAGCCTTTTTGTTTGGAGCAGGCAAAATGCTTCAGATGTTTGAAGATAAGCTCGAAGGGTTGAAGGCTGGTGAAGAGTTCAGTTTCCAGCTTAAGCCGGACGAGGCATACGGAGAAGTAAATCCTCAGGCGATAGTTGACCTTCCTAAAAATATTTTTGAAGTAAACGGAGAGATAGACGGGTCACTTTTGACTGTTGGTAACCAGGTTCCCATGCAGGATGCACAGGGAAACCGTCTGAACGGTATCGTTCTTGAAGTCACTGATGATACAGTGAAAATGGATTTCAATCATCCTCTGGCCGGTGATGCGCTTTATTTTAGCGGTTCGGTACTTGATGTGCGTGAAGGTACCGATGAGGAGATAGCAGAAGCTGCCGGGTTACACGACAGTTGCGGTGTTGAAGGCGGTTGTAGTACCTGTGGCTCAGGTTGCTGATGGCATCGGCTAAAAATATTGATAAGATCAGGGGGTGAAGCAATTCATCCCTTTTTTTGTATTGATACGATAAAGAGTTATTTTTACTAACGTAAAAAGAAAAAATATGTCAGGAAATTCATTTGGAACACTTTTTAAACTTACTTCCTTTGGCGAGTCGCACGGGAAAGCCGTAGGCGGGGTAATCGAAGGGGTGATGCCCGGACTGGAGATAGATGAGGAGTTCATACAGAACGAGATGAACCGTCGCAAGCCGGGACAATCAAGTATAACAACCCCTCGTGATGAGGATGACAAGGTGGAGTTTTTATCGGGTGTATTTGAGGGGAAAGCAACGGGGACACCTATCGGTTTCCTCATATGGAACAAAGATCAGCGGTCAAAGGATTATTCGAATATAAAGGATGTTTACCGTCCATCACATGCCGACTACACATATCAGGAGAAGTACGGCATACGTGATTACAGGGGCGGAGGCCGTGCATCAGCAAGAGAGACCATCGCCCGTGTTGTGGCCGGTGCTATTGCCAAGCTTATGCTAAAGCAGTATGGAGTAAAGATACAGGCATTCACTTCTTCGGTAGGGCCGGTTAAGGTCGAGAAGCTATATACGGAACTAAACCTCGATGACGCGGAAAAGAATATTGTCCGCTGTGCCGATCCTGTGGTGGCGGAAAAGATGATAAGTTACATTGATGAGGTACGGAAAGATAAGGATTCGATAGGAGGGGTGATAACCTGTGTGATAAAAAATGCACCGGTAGGACTAGGTGAACCTGTGTTTGGTAAACTGCATTCAGAACTTGGCAGGGCTATGCTTAGCATTAATGCCGTGAAAGGGTTTGAGTACGGTTTGGGTTTTGAGGCCACAAATCTCAGGGGTTCTCAGCACAACGATGAATTTTACATGGATGGCGACAAGGTGCGGACAAGGACAAATAACGCAGGTGGGATCCTCGGGGGAATTTCGAGTGGTGAGGACATTTACTTTAATATTGCTTTCAAGCCCGTTGCCACGATACTAAAAGAGCAGCATACCGTGACAAAAGATGGCAAAGAGGTAACATCGACGGTAAAAGGACGCCACGATCCCTGTGTACTGCCACGCGCAGTTCCGATTGTCGAGGCCATGACAGCCATGGTACTTGCCGATATGGTGCTTTACAACAAGATATACAAATAAGAGAAGCCCCCTCCGGCTCCCCCTTGAGGGGGAGTGATTTTAAAAAGGTTAGATGTAAAAACAAATGGATATGCCCGACTCATCGAAGAACAAAAAAAACAAGGAAGATAATAATTCCCCCCTTAGGGGGGATAAAGGGGGGCTTCCTCTATACTGGAAAATAATTATCGGTCTTGCCCTGGGAACCTTGTGGGCTGTTCTTTCGAGCCTGTTCGGCTGGTCGCAGTTCACTGCCGACTGGATAGCTCCCTGGGGAACGATCTTCATAAGTTTGCTTAAACTGATTGCCGTACCTTTGGTCCTGTTCTCCATAATCGGGGGTATAGTTGGGCTGGGTGACCCTAAGCATCTTGGTAAACTGGGGCTGAGGACTTTGGCTTTCTACCTTACAACTACAGTGATAGCTGTTTCTCTTGGCTTGTTGATAGTGAATATTGTTGCTCCAGGGAGGTTGATGGATGACGATATCAGGATGGAAAACAGGCTGTCGTACGAGCTGTGGGCCAAGTCGGAAGGTATACCGTTTCAGGATGAACATTGTTACTCTTGTGAAGAAAAATATGCTGATCTGACGAATAAAATATCTGAAAGGACAGGGTATGAAAATGTCGAGAAAGTAAAGTCATCACTGACAGTTTTGGAACAACAGAAGGAGCGCAGTCCTTTGAGTTTTCTGGTTGATATGGTCCCTGCGAATATTTTCTTTTCGCTCAGTGATAACACCAGGATGATGAACATAATATTCTTTGCCATCTTTTTTGGGGTGACTATGCTGTTCCTTCCAAAACAAAAGATGGAGCCTGTTGTGAACATTGTGAACGGTCTGGCAGAGGTTTTCCTTAAGATGGTGGATATAATCATGAAGGGAGCTCCGTTCTTTGTGTTTGCCCTGATGGCCGGACTGGTTAGCAGCATGGCCGGTGACAATGTTATGAAAATTGTTGAGCTTTTTAAAGGGCTTACCTGGTATTCGCTTAGTGTACTGGGCGGATTGCTTTTAATGGCATTTGTGATCTATCCCACTATCATAAAAATATTCGTGAAACACCTTAGCTATAAGAAATTCCTTAAAGGTATCAGCCCTGCACAGATGCTTGCTTTCTCTACAAGTTCAAGTGCAGCAACCCTGCCGGTAACTATCGAATGTGTGGAAGAGAACCTGAAGGTTGATCCTAAGGTTACAAGTTTTGTGCTTCCCATAGGTGCAACTGTTAATATGGACGGCACAAGTCTTTATCAATCTGTGGCTGTTGTTTTTCTTGCTCAGATGCACATGATCGACCTCACCCTCGGGCAACAACTGACAGTGATACTTACGGCAACACTGGCGAGCATAGGAACAGCAGCTATTCCCAGTGCGGGACTTATCATGCTCATGATCGTTCTTACGTCCGTGGGGCTTAATCCTGCCTGGATAGCGATTATATTGCCGATAGATCGTTTCCTAGATATGGTTCGTACCGTGGTCAATGTGACAGGAGATGCCACTATAGCCTCTGTAATTGGCAGCTTTTATAACAAAGAGAAAAAGAAGAAAAAGGAGTGAGGCTACAGTTTTATCAGGAGCATGATACTTGATATAAGGGTTATCAGCAGGCTCAACTTGTTGAAAAACTTTGGAGAGACTTTGTAGTTTAGTCTTTTACCGATATAAGAACCACCGTAGAGTATCGGCAAAAAAGTGGCAGTCATTTTAAAAGTCTGTGGAGTTAACAGACCGATTATGGCATACCCTGCAATTGCTATGATTGCCGTTACCATGCTGAACCATGAAAATATTTCCCTGAATTCCTGTTTGTCCACGTTTGTTGAGTGCAGGAACAGTGCAAACGGGGGGCCGCTGATGGATATGCTTCCGGTTAAAAATCCGAGTATGGCACCTGCAATTTTGTAATGGATGTTTTTTAACTGTAAAGAATATTTAATGCCCAGCAGGGAGAAGGCCGACAGCAGTATGAAAAAGATACTCAGGATAATCACAAGTATCCTGTCGGAAATATTACTAAGTGTGATAACTCCTAAAATCGTGAATATGCCTCCGTAAATGATAAGTGTCCTGAACTGTTTGTTTACAAGTTTGCGGTTCTTTTTTTGAAGGATAATTATTGTGGAAGCAAAAAGGTTACAAAGCATTAGTACCGGTATCAGCTCTTTGGGTGAATACCACATCATCAGCGGGGGCAAAGAGACCAGAGCAAAGCCAAAACCTGTTATTCCTTTGATGAGGCTTGCAACAGAGATAATTATTAAAACCCAAATGAATTCCATAATATTCTGTTTTAAATTTTGATAAAGTTACATATTGCCTTTGAGATAACAAAAGAGGGAAGGCCATAAAGTGCAGACCGGAAAGTATGCTTTACAATTTTATTTTGCAAATAAAAGTAGTGTGCATTGAGATTTTTGGTTACAAATTAATCTTAAAGGAATTTGTCCATCGATTCTTTTAGTCGTGTGCTCAGGAACACATTGAACAGGGTTAAAACAATGAAAGTTGTCATTGCTACGGTAACGCCAAGCTTGTTCAGTCCGAAAATAAAGATTATTCCTGATATCTGGCCCATTAGCAGGATTATTCCCTGTGATACGGACTCAGGTGCAGGATAGCTTTTCTCGGCGCCAAACTGAAATCCAACAGGGCCTACTCCCATGATGAAGAAACCGAAAACAAAAGCTGATATCAGCACGGGAACAAACTCCGTAAACAGGGTCATTCCAAGCAGACCGGGAATAATCAGGGTTATGGATGTTACCACAACCGGTTTCCTTTTGCGCATCTTATCTGAGATTGCCGGCAGTATAACAGCTCCGAATATTCCGCCAAGTAGCATTATGCCTCCAACCATGCCTGTTTCTTCCATGGTAAGGTTACGGTAAATCTGATTAATGCATGTGCTGACGGCATTGAATATTCCCAGGCCGATGAAAAACAACAGGAGTAAAAGTTGCATCTCACGGTTTTTAAGTATATCGACAATGGCTCTTTTCGCATCAATACGGTGTGTGAACTTTTCAGGTGAAGGCGGTGTTGGCGGCTTTTCGCGCATTAACAGGATGATGAGGACAGATGCAAAAATGGAGAAGCCACCATAAGTTCATAACATTAACGAGAAATCAAAAGTGCCGTTATGTGTTTTTGATATCAGCAATGGTGTGGCTGCCAGGGCAATGATAATCCCTGCATACTGGGCAAGTGTGCCTATTCCTGCAGCAGTGGCACGTTCTTCAATGGGAAACCATTTTGCACCCACTTTTGTAAGTGAGTTGAGGATGAAAGGTTGTGCAACTGCCAGTCCTGTCTGAGCGACAGTTACTATCAGCAGGTTGTTGCCGCCCCATGCTTTTAATATGCTAAAAACTCCTGTCAGAACTGCTCCGGCCATCAATCCTTTTCTTAAGCCATAAGTGTCGATGATGTATGATGCGGGAATGCTCATTACGATGAATACGATCATGTAGATCATCGAAAGAAGATCTATCCGGAGGGCAGATGTGTGATAAAACTCCTGTGATGCTGATGATACGGAAGCAAACGTAAGCCACTGGATTTCTATCGCAACAGTGATGAGTGAAAAAATAGTAAGAATGACCCACCGGTAAGGATAAATTTTAATTCCGGAACTTCCCATAAATAGGATTTAGATTTCTTAAGAATGCGAAAGATACATTTGAATTATTTATCAGGCAAAAGATATATTGATTTTTACGGATAGCATGGTGAAATCAAATATTACACATAAGATTTGGTCATGAAAAGTTTTAGAATATTCATTTTAAATACAATATTTTTTATATTTTTGCCCGTCGTTAAAATAATCCAAGGAAAAGCAGCAAACGGGCTGTTTTAAAAAGATATAAAATAAATCGGGGTGTAG
>JALVJU010000003.1 GCA_027034005.1 Marinilabiliaceae bacterium | reverse complement strand
AAAACATACCCTGCCGAACCTTTTCCTCCCAAAACATTTGTTCCCGACGGCATGTAGATATATGCCGGTTTGTTATCTATCATCAATATCTGCGGACGTTCAAACTTATCCCCCGCCTTCCCTTTTGTCCGGTTGGCAGAGGAAGGTATCGAACCACAAAGATAATTTTTCAAAACGGTAAATGCCTGTTTGGGTTCACCAAAATCAATCCCGTCATCTGATTCCCAGATCAAACCTCCGCCAAATTCGATTATGCCATGGTTGTCGGTAGTAACAAGATAAACTTTGTTGTTGTACTCAAATGCGTATCCGTCCTCTATGATTTGCTCATTCCTGGTAATAGGCAGCTTTCGCTGAACATAAGGCCCTTCGAGCTTATCGGCAATTGCCAGCCACATCTTTGGTTTCCACGAAAAGTCTTTCCGCGTATCGTTCGATTTAAAATAAAGATAGAACTTCCCGTCTTTCTGCAGGAATGCAGGATTGACAACGCCGTTCCCTGCTTTATAGTTGTAGTACGACCTGTCGGCAGGGGGAGAAAGTATCAGCCCATCCTTGCCCGCTTTTCCCCATGGGCCATACAACGACTTTGAAAGCAACAACCCTGTCTTCTGGTTTGCAGGATGCTCTTTCAGTCCGTCATTAGCAATGTAAAACAGGGCATACAGGTCTCCAACTTTATGAATTGTGGGATTGTGCGGTGCAAACTTGTCCCAGGTATTTTTACCCGTTCCTTCCAGTACAACCTCAACAAATTGGAACGGGCCTTCTGGACTATCAGAAACATAGTGTGCAATCTGACTGTCAGTTTTCCATCCACCATGCCCCGTTTTCACCGGCCACCTTGCTACAAAAAGATGCACTTTGCCCTCATCATCAAGTATGGGCGAGCAACCCCAGATATGCCATTCGTCATCCTGCACAACAATACCTTTGTATTCAAGAGCTTTTGAGAACCAGCTCTGCTTGTCTTTCAGCTTCTCCTCGATGATAGTTTTGCATGGCGTTGTCTTATCTCCCAGACCGTCCATACCATACTTTAAGGTCTCTGTTTTGTTTTTATCATCAACCGATATATCACTTTTCACTCCCGGGCACGACAATTCCAAAACGGGCCTGCTGCATACAATTTTATACACATACGCATTTTTATGCTTTACCCCCTTTGTGGATAATTTCAATCCGGCATCAGTCAACTTCCACTTAACGTCATTGTTATTCCCGAGGAGTTTCACATCAATGATATCATCCTCTTTCCATTCCAGGCACGCCTTTATCACGTCCGACTGACTGTCGAGAAAAGTTGCATAGAGCACACTATCTTTCGTAGTAAAACGAACCTGTCCTTCTCCAAAGATATGCCAGGGACGGGTTGCATAAATTGCTTCGCCATTAACGTGCATCCACTCACCTATCTCACTAAGCAGCTGTATAGTTTTTTCATCGAAACTACCGTCGGCACGGGGCGGCACATTAAGCAGCAGATTGTTGTTTTTCGAAACAACATCCACAAGGTCATGGATTATCTCTTTGGGTGATTTGTAGTCCATGATGCCCGTATTGAACCATGGTCCGATAGAGTTGTCGGTCTGCTTAGGCACAGGCTCAATCCCTTCAGAGAAACGGCGCTCCATCACTTCCGTGGCAATGCCTTCGTAAAACACCCCATGATAAGGAATGTTTTTGATTACCATCACTCCCTCATTTGTCCCATTGTGGAGGGATGCATTGTGATTGTAAAAATGTGCAATGACTTCCAGCCCTGTCTTTCCCAAGTCGTCCTGAAAAGGAACGGCAGCATCAAAATACAAGTGATCAGGATGGTATCGGTCGATAAGGTCGAACAGACGGTTTTCCCAGTTCTCCTTGTACTCCCCGGGCGACCATAAAGGCGACCTCTTCTCATAGTAACTGCCCCCCAGTTCCTCCCGGCTCCTCGGTTTTCTGAAATAGTCGTTGTAGTATTCCGATGGCTTTTTGTAGTACAAGTCGGCATATTCCGGATCATTGCCGTCGTACGGCACACCTTTTTTCGGCCCTGATGTATCATGGTCTTTGTTAACGGCCCACCAGCTGTACGAACGGGAAAGGTGAGTAGTAACACCCCACCGCAAACCCGCTTTCAGTGTCTCCCTGCGTATCTCCGCGCACACATCCACCTTAGGCCCATAGTTCATGGAGTTCCATCGCGG
>JALVJU010000002.1 GCA_027034005.1 Marinilabiliaceae bacterium | reverse complement strand
GCCCAGAGATCGGTATTCTTAAAATTATACTGAAAGTTTCCTGTCAGGCGGAAAAGCCGGCGGTCGTAACTGTAATAAACACTGGTGATGTAATCGGGATTCCCCCTCTCTGTAAATGCCGGGTTGTACTCCGCCTCGTACCCGTTGAACCCGAAAAAATCAAGGGTCTGCTCAGTAAGGTAAGAGAAACTCCCGGTAACACGCACCCTTTCCCACAACACGCCTGAATCGTAATTCAGCATATTTATTCCGCTACCGCCTGTTGTATGCGAAAACTCCAGATAAATGGAATGTTTAAAGTCAGGATAGATGCTGCCATCGCCGTAGTGATACAGGTTTCCCAGCACCCCATACTGAAACCCGAGGTCAGCATCGTAACCGATAACGGGAATTCCCCCGAAGCTCCAGCCCTTCTTTGTCTTCACGGAGTCTGTTTTTAGAGAATCCCTTGCCGAAGCAAAAGCAGCATATCCAATAATTTGAAAAACAAGTAGCAACAGTAGATATTTCTTCATAGCATTAACTTAAAATATTTATCATTTAGAGTTGAATTCCGGCATCTTCTCCAGCTTGTCCATAAACAGTATCTCGGCAATGAACTGCCAGTCGAACGAAATGGTCTGATTGGCGCTGTGGCTGTGATGGTCCTGATCAAGGATGTAGTAAGCAGGTTTATTCAGTATGCGTGTCTTTGAATACACCTCTTCAAATTCAGCCCTCACCTTCTTAAATTCATCAGGCAGCGCTTTAACCTTCTTCAATGCCTCTTCCTCTGTCACTCCCTTCGCCGGAGAATCGTAGTTCTCCAAAGCAACCAAAGCACCGTAGGTAAACTTAACCAGCTCATTAACCTGATCATAAACATCAAGGGCGTATAGATTCCTGACAGCATGCTTCTTTGTCTCTTCAATTCTTACAGAAACAGTGTCACACACTTTCAACATATCATGGGCAATTTTCAGCCGGCGCGAATATTCCTTCGTCCACTCCCCTTTTTGCTTTGGATCGGGTAGGTCGATAATTCCGTTGGCTTCGGCATCTTTCATCGAAACAAGGTTATTCCTCCTCTTCCCTTTTTTCACCAGGATATCTTTCCAGTATCTCACCGGATTTTCCAGCAAATCGATAAAAGCATACTTATCAGCAGATGCGGCATAGCCGAACATCCTCTGCCTGTAAGCTGTCTTCACCTCATTTACAGAACGCCTGTCTCCTGCCCAGGTATCTTCGGCAAAAGCCAGGATACCCCGCCAGTACAGTTCAAAATGCGGAGAATCATCATCCCACAAGGTAAGCAGCAAACCGTTTAGGCCACTCTTGATGGATGACAGGGCAAATGACCTGATACTTTTTATGTTACTCTCATTCTGCGGCATCAGCACCCATCGCGTTTGAGCCGCCGTGGCACCTATCACTTTAAAACCATGAGAGACGAACCAATCCATAGCCTTCAGGTTACCGTAGGTCTCCGGATTTGAATAATTCCAGCGCATGTAAATGCAGTTCCTTGGAAACATATCGATGAACTTTGTCAGGTTATGTTCATTCTTTGCCCAGATGCTGTCCACCTGCTCCTTAGTAAACCGCCTGTCGTAGGTAGAGCGGTAAACACCGGCATTCTTCAGTGGCATGTCGTCCCAGAAAATTGGAGTACGGCCATGCTCTGCCGCAAACTTACTTACCTTGTCGAGCCATATCAGCTGCAACTCCAGTGGTGACTTACCGCTGTTGCGACCTGTAGTGTGAACCTCATCGCCGCCCACATGCAGGTACTTACCGTGCGGTGTTGCCTCAATGGCATCAAGGTAAAGGTCGAACTGAACCTTGTAAGTGCGCGGGTCGAGCGGACTGAAAGCCCAGTCACTTTTCGGGTCATCACGCAGGTCCTTGTATTTATCATGCTTAAGGATAAATGAGGCATGGCCAAGCCCCTGCACCAGCGGACTTATCTCAATGTTACGCTCCCAGGCATAATCGGAAAGCTTCTGCCACTCTTCGATGGTCAGGGCATCGGCAGAACCTACTTCCGGCTGCCGCACATATTTCAGTTTATCTTCCACCTCGGCAATTATCGCATTGATCTTGTAACTTGCCAGGCGGTCTATCAGTTTGTAGTAATACTCCTTCTTCTCCCTGTGATGTTTCATGTCGAGATGAACGGCACGGTATGCAAGAAGCGGATAATCCGTCACC
>JALVJU010000001.1 GCA_027034005.1 Marinilabiliaceae bacterium | reverse complement strand
CCACACCGTACGATTGCATTCCGCGCACCATGGCAGCAGCCATCTTTCCAGTAACCAGCGGATCCTCGGAGTAGTACTCAAACCCACGCCCGTCTTTCGGGTTGCGGTGAATGTTCACTCCCGGCGCAAGCACAAGGTCGAAATCATATTCGAACGCTTCATTGCCGAAAGCTTTTCCAACCTCTTCCACCAGCCCGGTGTCCCATGTTGAAGCAAGGCATGTCTCCGTCGGGAAAGCCGTTGTGTACTCATACCCTTTACTGCCTTTGTTCTTGTCCTCCCTGTTCAGGCCGGCCGGGCCGTCGGACATAACGGTGGAACGAATACCGAGACGCGGAATAAGCAGTTTCGATTTCTGGTCTTCAACAAGCATCCCTTTTACTTTTTCCTCTTTATTGGCAGATGCCTCTTCAAGGAAACGGCCGTCACCCACTATCAAACCTATCTTCTCGACCGGTGTTAATTGTGAGATAATTTTGTCGATCTTCTTCTTTTGAGGATCGTTTTTCGTTACATCTTTTCCCTGCTCACCGGCACATGACCATAAAAAGATAAGAGAAAGAGATACTACAAGAAAATATATGTTCTTTTTCATAGGTGAGAATTTAAATATCTATCTTTTTTGAGCCGATACCATTCTAATAATCTCTTTTAATTCACTAAAGTGACCGATCTCCTCATCTGCCATACTTGTGTCAGTTTCTCCATTTGATGTGCCCGTGTATGCAACACATGTCATTCCTGCTGCTTTTGCCGCCTTTATCCCGTTGGAAGAATCCTCAACAACAAGGCACTCTTCAGGCTTCACGTTCAGCAGCGAAGCCGTATGCAGATAGATGTCAGGTGCAGGTTTCCCTTTCTCCACATCGTCACTGCACACAATGTGGCTGAAGTGCCCTGCCAGTCCGGTCTTTTGCAGGATGATGCCGATCACATCCCTGTCGGACGAAGAAGCCACCGCCAAAGGAAGCCCCTTATCGTTCAGCCATTCGAGAATGTCAGTCAGCCCCTCCGTTGCCTCCATATCTGCTAAATCTGAGAAATACCTCACTGCCTTTTGCTTATGTTTTGCATTCAGCACTTCCAAAGATGCCTGAATATGTTTGTCCTTCCTGACCTCCTCCCACATTTTACTGGCAGGCACTCCCATATATGAAAGATGTTCCGCGTCAGAAACTTCTATTCCGAGTTCATCAAAAAGCTCTTTTTCAAGAGTGATATGGTGCGGCTCAGAATCCACAAGGACACCGTCCATATCAAAGATCACTGCTTTAAAATCTTTTTTGATCATCGATCACTGAATTTACTCCAGTCAACTTCCGTTACAGGGCCGCCAATAATTTTCTCATAGGCCTTCCCGTCTTTTTTAAGTTCTCGTTTATCCCCTTTGGTTTCCTGATACTGAATGATCATCCTCAACGGTCCTTTCAAAACGTGTACCTGTAAGAACCCGCTTGACACTCCACTGTTTCCTACGGCACCGGAATTCAGCACGATTGCCCCGTTCTTTTGTGTTTCATCCCCAAGGTCATAATGCCTGTAAACATGCCTGTTCGCATCAAGTATCAGGTCTGCTTTTTTCAGCAGTTTCTCCCTGTTTTCCTTACTGAGAACATATATCCAATGATCGGTATGGGCAAGTACGATGATGATGTCATTGGGGCCTTTATGCAAAGTATCAAGCACATTCATCAGATACTCCCTCGAATCTTTCTTAAACGCGATGTCCGGGTCTTTCGGTGTATCGGAATAGTAAAGCTGGATGATATGGACATTTATTCCGTCATGTTTTTCCAGTGCGTAATACTCACAGTTGTTGTCCCTCATCTTCACATTGGGCCTTGCCGGCAGGCCCACATATTCGATAATGGGTTCACCTGCGCCATAGTCACCCTGGTTCTCACCCCAAAATTCGTTCTCACCGTCAGCAACATTGGGATAAAAATGGTTGTGCCAGAGAGAATCGTTCTTTATGAGCTCCAGGAACGGATTTGCCCTGCTGTCCTTCACATGATCGCCAAGCCCCAGGATGAACTTATCGCCGGCCTCCCGTATCCAGGCATCACACTTCCGCATATCCTCACTGTTCGACGGTGCATACCCCTTGTTGTCACTCATTATCGAAAAACTGAAAATGGCCTCCTTATCAAGGTCCTTTATGCCGAATTCATGCTTTGGAGCTTCCCTGCTGCAACTTAGTTGTAGTAAGGCAAAAGGAACGATCAACAATATTTTTGAGAAATTATTCATGGTATTTATTTTTAAATACCCGGAGTGCAACTCCAAGTCGCGCCCCGGGTATAATACTTTCACTTTTTATAAAGATACGACTCGCCCCATATCATCATGATAACGGGATAATCGGTATTCAGCAATGCCTTTAGCGACGGCTCCGAAAAAACCGTATCGCCCCAGAACGGGTCACGGTCGTAAACTGGATGCCCCAGTTCGTTGGCGTGTCCGAGAAAGACCATTTTAGGATCAACCCCTCGGGTGATGCGGACAAGGTCGTTTGCCCAGACTGTCGGCATGATAAAGTCGACCTTAAAATGTTTGGCCACATTGTCTATCCAATCGAAATCAACCATAAAATCCCCTTCGTTGATCTGGTCTCCAAGGTGAGCAAAATTTATCCCCTCGGGAGTAAGCACCAGTGTAACATTGTTGATGGTCTTTTTCATCTGATGACCGGGATACACAACTACTTTGAGCTTCAGCTTACCATCTTTAAGTTTAAGTTTCTGAACTTTGTTTGGAACACGGTCAAGATGGATTATCTCAGAGTAGATAGGATCCTCTTTCCATACCTGGGGAGAAGCCACTACAGGTTTGCCCGCATCAAGAAAGATACGTGCCACATCCTTATCCTGGTGGTCATCGTGCCAATGGCTCACAAACAGTACATCACACTGCTTTGCAAGCCGCTTGATGTATTCATCAGGAAGGGAAAACCCCTTGCTGCCTGCCGAATTTCCCCTGACAATGTCAAAAGCAACGGTAACACTCTTCGTTCGCACTACGAACCCCATGTTGTAAAGCTTCCATATCTTTGCCCCTTCGGTTACTTTTGTGTTCTCGATCTCGGTAATCGCCTTATCGATACGTTGATGGAACGTCTCCTGAAGAGGCGTCCTGAAGGCCGCATATTTGTCATGCGTAATAGCATCCATGAGGTACAAAGCCGTTTGCCGTATCCTTGCAGGCGGATATGCCGGCGGATTCTCATCCACAACGTTAAACACCTCTTCCAGCAAAGCTGCCTGCTGCCTGTCCATGTATTCGTTACTCTTCTTGCTCAGGCAAGGATCTATCAGGTCTTCCTTACTCTTTTCCTGTGCGCTGATAAACATTACACTGCATAAAAGCAAAAGCGTAAAAATTTTCTTCATCTGTCTCATAGCTATTCATTTAAATTTAAAAACAATTCTATTTTCATATTTACATTTTATCTTTTAAAATACTTGTATGACGCAGGTTTCTGCTTACCGGTGGTTGTCATGGTCGTGGTTATCTCAAACGACGGCCTTTCCCAGTAGAAAAACACTCCTATCTCTGTACCCACAAGCATATCCGGCACTCCGTCCTTGTTGAAGTCACATGTTACCGGGCCGTCGGTATGCCCCATGAGTGTCCTTGAAGAAACCCTGCCCATGTACTGCAACACCATTTTCCCATCTTTCATGCCAAGGTTCTTCATCCAGTCAACAGCCGGTTTTGACGATACTATTAAGTCTTTTTTGCCGTCACCATCCCAGTCTGCAAAAGTTATCTTCAACCTTCCGCAACTTTTGCCCGTTCTTTGATTAAGCAAAATGGGTTCGCCTGACGGATAAACAAAAGCCCTTTGCGGATGGTCAAGCATAAGTTTCCCGTCTTTCTTTATCCTCGGGTAAACAGCAAGGTAGCCCTCATAGTCGAGAATGACAAGGTCGTTCATGCCATCGTTGTTAAAATCCATGATGAACGGAGATGTTCTCCAGGGGGCAAGCAGTTCATTTCCTTCCGACACTCCCGGCGACCAGGCCGGCTTTTGCGGCTTGCCCTTCCAGTTCACATACAACGGTTTTGGGGTAGCCAGTTTGGGCGATGTGCGCGTCCCTACATTTTTGAACCAGACAATATTTCCATTGTGCTCATTGGCAATGATGTCCGGAAGGTCATCTTCGTCCCAGTAACCTACGTCTATCGTAGTGTAACCCCAGTAAGGCGGCTCAGTGTTCGGCTGTGCCTTGTCTGCTATCAAGCGTATTGTCTTTCCGTCAACATCAAGGAGTCGGGGTTCATCCCATTTTGGAGGATACCCGCCAAGATTTTTAAAAAATCCGATATGCCCCACTCCGTTACCGCTGATGATGTCATCAAGCCCGTCACCGTCCCAGTCAAATACGCGGGGCGTGGTAAGGGCGCCGAAATCAACGTACTTCGCCTCCTGCTGAAAGAACTTTGGCGGAAGGAACTGTGGAACGCCATCCGCCATCTTTCCTGTATTTTTAATAAAAGCCACTTTGCCGTCCTCATCCCCTGCAAGAAGGTCAACATTGCCGTCTTTGTTCCAGTCGAAAGCTGTAAGATGTATCGTGCCTCTCGACTCGTTTTGAATAGGTTTACCTTCAAAGGTCAGGACTTTGCCTTTACCAAACCGGTATTTTGTCTTCGTACCGGTATTCTCAAAATATATCATGAAATTCCTGTCCCAGGTAACATCGAATTTTTCACCTCTCTGTGCCCTTCCTATACCTATAAAATCCAGATCGCCGTCACCGTCGAAGTCTGCAAAAAGCGTATTTATATTCAGTCCACTTGCAAGTGACTTGCCATCTGTTCGCTTTATCTCCACAGGGTCTCCAAAACGGGGATCCTCATTCGTTCCGTTGTTTTTCATGTAAACCAGGCGATTGTGTTTTGGAAATGATGCAAACTCCTTTGCCCGTTCCGTAGCCCCTGTCCCGACGATATTGCTCCCCTTAGCTGTTTTTGCTGCACACACCAGGTCATACACACCGTCACCGTCAAAATCAAGCATCTTCCACTGGGTTGTTTTCATGTAATGCAGTAACGCAAATCCCTTTTCGGTCAGTTCAATCTCATTGTCGTCCCAAAAAACATTTTCCGGCACATCCTTGTAAATAAGCAAATGCTCCCCGACCCTGTCGGAAGTTATCACATGCACTCTGCCTTCAACAACGGATGCCTCAACATAAGCCCCGTCTTTACTCAACCTCCGCCTTTCGTAAGATATCTTTTCACCCCTTCTGAACACAGGCATATCAACATTCCCGCTGATATTCTCAAAGTAAAAAACACCTGCTTCGGCATAAGCACCCGATTCGGACAGTACAAGGTCATAATCACCGTCTCCGTCAAAATCTATCGGCAAAGGAAAAACTTTAAAACCACCGTCAAGGTCAACCGTCAGGCCGGGATTGTTGTATTCCAGCTTTTGCAAGGTATTGTGCAAAGCCATGCTATTCTGTTCCGGTTGCTTTTGCTGCACACACGAACTCAGGATGACTGAAAGGATAACTGTTGATCTTACTAAACTTCTCATACTTTTAAATTACAACTTCTTAAAAACGATTTTAAACTCTGATAAAAATTTTATTTTTAAACATATAGTAACAGATGTACCACAAAAAGTAAAGAGTTATCAGACTCAGAATTATCCCGGATATCAGTTCGCCGGCCCAGCCGAAAACAGATGTTGTGAACGGCCTTACAACACTGGAAACTAGATCCGCACCACCCACATGGGCAAAGAGATAGATAAACAGCGGGTTCATCCCCACAACTGTAAATATCCAGACTCCCTTTTGATATTTTTTCACGTCGATAAGCCAGTAACTCAAGGCAAGAGCGAGCAAAACCCAGCCGCCGCTTGCAAAAACAAAAGTACTTGTGGCAATACGTTTGATGATAGGTGTAACACCGCTGAACCCGAAACCAATGGCCAGACCGATCAGGCCGGCTATCACAAGTATCCTGACTTTTTGAGTGTTCGATCTTTTGCTCATCAGGAACTGGCCGGCAAGAACTCCCCAGATAGTATGGGCAGTGGTGGGTATAGCATTAAAAATAGCCCAGCTGCTGTTGTACTCCTGACCCGATATCTTCATGTTGAGCCAGTAACCAAAATTATGCCCGTTGACCCACGGCTGGTCATACCCCTCGACAGAAAAAGTGCGGTAAAGAATCTCGCTTAACAGAATCAAAGCAATCGAAAAAGCGATCTGCACCCACACCGGCTTGCGCATCACCAGAAAGGCAAGTATGTATGTGACCGACAGTTGCGCCAGAACATTCTGAAACCTGAAAACTATCTTCCCGGGCCCCTGGCAGTACAGCCACCAGCCAAGGAACAAAAGCAGCAGTGACCTCTTAATCGCATGGTTTCGGATATCCTTGTAAGTAGCCCCTTTTCTCATCCTGTTGGCAAAAGAGAACGGCATAGCCACTCCTACAATGAACATAAAGAATGGCTGTATCAGGTCCCAGAAATGCATCCCTTCCCACTTCATGTGATGAAACTGCAACCCAATATCGTAGATAAAC